>NZ_JBFULZ010000023.1:0-30790 GCF_054049635.1 Cellulomonas sp. P5_C6
CCCCGAACCCGGGCGCGGCGGTGGAGCCCGTGCGGACGGCCGCACCGACGCCGGCGGCGACGGACGGGAGCCCGACCGCCGCGGAGAGCTYGTCGACCACGTCGGTGACGGACAGGGCGGCCGGAGCGGGCTCGCGGGCGGCGACCTCGGCCGCGAGCAGCGCGGCGGCGTCGTTGAGCTCTGCACCGGCGTGCCGGGCCGCGAGCGAGCGCGAGCTGACGGCGGTGGCCAACAGCTCGCGCAGCACGCCGATCCCCTCGCCCGTGCGGGCCGAGGCCTCGCGGACCGGCACCCCCGTGAGCCCGTCGTCGACCAGGAGGTGCTCGACGTCCGCGACGAGCTCGGCCCGGACGTCCTCGGGCACCGTGTCCACCTGGTTGAGGACCAGCACCATCGACGCCTCGTGCCCGACGAGCCGGCGCAGGTAGCCGCTGTGCAGGGCGTCGTCGGCGTACTTCTGCGGGTCCACGACCCACGCGAGCAGGTCCGCCTGGGGCAGCAGCCGGTCGACCACCTCGCGGTGCTCCGGCGCGATCGAGTCGTGGTCGGGCAGGTCCAGCAGGACCAGCCCACGCAGCGCGGCCTCCGACTCACCGTCGAGCAGGCTCTCGCGCTCGATGCGGCGGTCCGGCACGACGCCGAGCCAGTCCAGCAGCGGTCCCCCGTCGCCACCCCACACGCACGCGGTGATCTCGGAGGTGGTCGGCCGCCGCACGCCGACGTCGGCGAAGTCGAGCCGGCAGATCGCGTTGAAGAGGCTCGACTTGCCGGAGCCGGTGCCTCCGACGAGCGCGACGACCGTGTGGTCCACCCCGAGGGCGAGGCGTTCCCGCACACCGTCGACGGTCGCGACCACGCTCGTCACGACGGCCGGCGCCAGGCGCGCGCCACCGATCGCGAGCGCCTCGTCCAGCGCGTCGACGCGGGCGCCGAGGGCGGCCGTGTCGTCGCCGTGCAGCGGTCCGTCGGGCGTCGCGGTCACGTCAGTCCCTTCAGCACGGCGAGCCGCAGCCGGAGCCGGGACGCGGCGTCCTCGGCCAGGTCGGGGTCGGCGAGGACGTCGCCCACGGCGGCACGCTCGACGGCCACCTGGCCGGCGACGCGCGCGACCAGGTCGGCGCGCAGCTCCTCGACCGCGCGCTCTCCGGCGCTGTCGACGAGGTCCACCAGCAGCTCACGCGCCTCCCGCACCCCCGCCGCCGCGGCGAGCGCCACCGCGGYGAGGCCCTCGTCGCCCAGCGCGTGCTCGGCCTTGCGGCGTCGGCGAGACTCGCGTGCGACGTCCCGGCGGGACCGCGCGGCGCCGTCCGGCGAGACCTCCGCGGGACCGACGGTGAGGGCGGCACGCACGACCCGGGGGCCCTGCGCCGTCCACGCGCGGGCGGCCAGCTCGGCGGCGTTGCGGCGCCCGGTGCGCAGGCCCGTCCCCACCCAGGCCGCATCGACCGAGGCGCCGCCCTCGGGCCGGTCCGGTCCGGTGAGGGCCGCGCGCAGGACCTCCTCGGTGTGCGCACCGGCTGCGGTGAGAGTCGCGGTCGCGGAGCGCGTGAGGTCCTCGACCAGCGGCTCGACGGCGACCGCACGAGCCCGGCCCTCGCGCGAGGAGCCCCGGACCCGACCGGAGGAGCGGACGATGCCCGCGAGCGGTGCGCCGTCGGCCGTGAGCTCGGCCCAGCGCGCACGGACGGCCCCGTCGGCGACGGCCCCGCCGCGGATCGATGCCGCCGCCTGCGTGGTCGGCGCCACGATCACCTCGTCGAGCAGCGCGTCGATCCGGCTCGCGGCGTCGGCCTGCGCCTGCACCGCCTCGGCCAGCTCGTCGACCCACGGCCGCAGGGCCGCCAGGGACCCGCGCAGCGTGCGGCCGATGACGGTGCGCGCGCGGTCCGGGCCGGCGAGCATCGCGAGCCAGCGCTGGATCGGCGCGACGACCGCCGGGGGCAGCATGCCCTCGTGCGGTCCGAGGTCGGGCACGACGAACAACGGCGACCCCTGCAGACCGTGGCCGCGCAACCGGTCGAGCAGGTCGCCGCGCACGGTCGGCAGCGAGGCCGGGGGCACGCGGTTGAGCACCATCGCGATGGACGCGCCGCGCTCGACGGCCCCCTGCAGCACCTGCCAGGGCAGGGCGTCGCCGTAACGTGCGGCCGTGGTGACGAAGAGCCAGAGGTCCGCCGCCTCGAGCAGCCGGTGCGCCGACTCCCGGTTCGACTCCAGCACGGAGTCCAGGTCGGGGGCGTCGAGCAGGGCGATGCCGCGCGGCACGTGCTCGTCGGCCACCACGCTCACGGACTCGAGGACGGGGTGGTGCGAGAGGAGCTCGGCGTCGAGCGGGTGGTGCACGAGGACGGGCCGGCGGGTGGTCGGCCGCAGGACGCCCGCGGTGCTCACCTCGGCCCCGACCAGCGAGTTCACCAGGGTCGACTTGCCCGCGCCGGTCGACCCCGACACCACGACGACCGCGGGCGCGGACAGCTCCGTGAGGCGCGGGACCAGGTGCTCGCCCAGCTGGTCGACCAGGCGCGCCCGGGAGGCACGGGCCGAGGCGATGCCGTCGATCTCGAGCGGGAACCCGGTGGCCTCGACGTCGCGGCGCAGGTCCCGGACGGCGTCCAGCAGGGATGTCGCGGCGAGGGGGCGGGCCAGGACGTCCCGCGGGTCGACGGCCGCATGGCGCGCCGGTGCAGCCAGCGGCCGCACAGGTTGCGCGGGGTGCACTGGCGCGGTGCCGGGCTGCGCGCTCACGCGCCCATTGTCGCGGTGTCACCTGACCTGGCAAAACGCGCCACGCGGGGCGTTTGCACCCGTTTCGTCGGATCCGAGGACCCCGCGGCCCGCCGTTAGGCTGTGGACGCACGCCCAGCCCCCGTAGCTCAACGGATAGAGCAACGGCCTTCTAATCCGTAGGTTGCAGGTTCGAGTCCTGCCGGGGGCGCCTTGAATGCATCCCCGCGCAAGTCGACTTCCAGGCCGTTGGGTTGTGGCACCGGCGGGCTGCGGCCTGTCACACTGCCCCAAACATGCACAAAGCGGACATTGGGGTCGCCGTCATGAACCAGCAACCCATCTTCACCAAGAAGACCATGCGGTGGATCTGGTTCACAGCCGGCCTGATCACCGTGCTCGTCGGAGTGAAGGCCGACTGGACCAACGTCGCCAGCCTCATCGAGAACACCAAGGTCGACGCCCAAACCGGTGTCACCATGGCCACCGTTGCCATCAGCGCACTCCCCGCCGTCCTAGGCATCGGGGGGACCGTCGCCCTGTGGCTCGTCTACGACCACCACCACGGCGAGTGGGACTACCGAGGTGTCATCGCCATCAGCCTCGTCATCCTCGTCGCCGCAGGATTCATCGGCGGATGGCTCTCGCCGGCCTCCCAGCTCAACTTCTCGGCAGGCGGGTCGTTTGACGGCCCGGGACCGCTAAAGATCGTCTGGTTCGTCGTCACGTTGATGTTCAGCGCGTACCTCCTCACCTACGGCGGTGGGGTGCTTATCGCAGCCGCCGCAATCGGCATCGCCAGCGGATGCTCCGCCGCGTGGCTGTACGACCGGCACCTGCTCGCGCAACTGAACCCGGAGCCCGGACCGGAGAGCAGCGAATCAGGCTGACCACGGCGCCGCTGATCGAATCAAAGGCCTACTCAACCCCAGGTTGCCGTTTCGAGCTCCTCCCTCGGGGGCCCAGTAGACGGAGACCGGGGCGCGACCGGCGTCCGCCAGAACGTCGCAGACGACCGCCGGTCGACGAGCGGCTCGCCGGCGTCATCCCACGTCACCCCTCGTCCGCACGCGCCCGCGACGCACGACGCCGACCACGACGGCGACCAGCGCCAGCCCGAGCGGCACCAGCAGGTGCGACCCTGCCAGCACGGCGAGCACGAGCGCCAGCGCGCACGCGACGACGGCGGACCACCACCCGGGGCTGCCGCGCGCGAGCAGCCGGACGGCGGCCGCGGCCCCGAGCACGTAGATCGCCACGATGCAGCTGGTGTGCACGAGCACGAACGGCTCGAGGTCCCCGCCGGTGGCCACGGCGACGGCGAAGTACACGGCGGCCAGGACCGCGACGAGCAGCGCTCGCCGCGGGACCCCGCCCGGCTGCGCACCGCGGGCGACCCACCGGGCAGGTCACCGTCGCAGCCTCTCCCCGTCGGCGGCGGCCGTCCATGCGGCAGACAGGCGTCGGCCGTCGAGATCCTGCCAGGCGCGGAGAAGCGGGCGAAACCGGCGGATTAATCACGTGACGGCGGTCACGGCGACGTGGTCGAGTACTCCCACACCACCAAGAGCCAGGGCTTCGGGCCCTGACACCGTCATGCCCAAGGAGAACCCCGTGTATCAGAACATGTCCCAGGACCTCGCGCGCCAGGAGTACGCCCACCGGCTCGCCGAGTCCCACCACGCGCGCGTCGTCGAGGCGGCGCGCGAGGCCAGACAGCCGTCCGAGAACATCGGTCGGCCCCCGGATCCGCGGCGCACCACGCCGCACCGGACGCACGTCGCCGACGTCCTCGGCGCCCTGCTCCACCGCACCGCAGCCTGACCCCTCGGGCGCGGACCGACCCGCACAGCCGGGTTGGTCCGCGCCCGCCGTCGTGCGTGCCACCATGTCGCCATGCAGCCGCACCCCCGTCCCCGGTCGACCCGGCGCTGATGGGTCGGCACTCCACCCCGGACCCGGCCGCCGAGCAGCCCCCGCAGCAGCGCGTCGTGCGGCACGCCGTCCTCTGGCTCGAGCGGATCGGCCTCGGCCTGGCCGCCGGCGCGGGGACCCTCGGCGTGCTGCGCTGGGCGGGCACCTCGTGGACCGCGTGCCTCTGGATCGCCGGCGCGATCGCGGTCGTCGTCCCCGTCGCCGCGTGGCTCGCCTCGACGGTCCCCGGCCACGACCAGGGCCACGCGTAGGGCTCAGCCCGAGGGCGGTCCCGTGTGCAGCCGGTCGACGATCGACACCACGCCGAGCACCGCGACCGCGAGCCCCACGGCGGCCACCACGTCGGTGAGGAAGTGGTACCCGAGGTACAGCCGGCTCAGGGCCACGAGCGCGGTGCCGACGACGGCCGCCACGCCCCACGCGACGATCCGCCAGACCGACGGGTTGCGGCTGCACACGAGGTAGCCCGCGACCAGCAGCAACGTCGCCGTGCCCAGGGTGTGGCCGGACGGGAACGAGGCCGTGTGCTCGGCGCCGGGCACCAGCATCGTGTCCGCGGGTGGCCGGGGCCGGTCGACGAGTCCCTTCACCGCGAGGCCCAGCAGCGACGACCCGAGCATGGCCGCCGCCAGCAGCACCGGCCGCCACCACTCCCGCCGGACCAGCCCCCAGACCAGGCACGCGACGCCGACGAGGATCGGCAGCACCACCGGACCGGACACGAACGTGATGGTCGCCAGTACCGCCGTCCAGCCCGCCGACCGGTGCGCCACCATCCAGTCGAGCACCGGCTGGTCGAGGTTCCACAGGTCGTCCTTCTCCCGGACGGCGTCCAGCACCCCGAGGAACACCGCGACGCCCGCGACGACCAGCACCAGCCCGGGCAGCAGGGCCCAGAGCACGGGGCGCGCGCGGAGGGCGGCGAGTGGCCGCGGCACGGGTGCCTCGTCGTCGGACATCCGCCGACGCTATCCGGCGTCGGGGCGCACCGCCCCCTAGGCTGACCCCCGTGACCAGCACGCCGACTCCCGCGCCCGCCACCCCCGGCAACGAGAGCGCCGACCGCATCGTCTGGATCGACTGCGAGATGACCGGCCTGGACCTGGGTGCCGACGCCCTGGTCGAGGTGGCCGCCGTGGTCACCGACTCCGAGCTGCGCGTGCTGGGCGAGGGCGTCGACGTCATCATCGCTCCCCCGGCCGAGTCGCTCGAGCAGATGAACGACTTCGTGCGGACCATGCACACGACGTCCGGGCTGCTCGAGGGCCTGGCGGGAGGCACCACCCTCGAGGACGCGCAGGCGAAGGTGCTCGAGTACGTCCGGACGTGGGTGCCGGACCCGGGCAAGGCCCCGCTGGCGGGCAACTCGGTCGGCACCGACAAGGCGTTCCTCGACCGCGACATGACCGAGCTGGTCGGCCACCTGCACTACCGGGTGATCGACGTCTCCTCGATCAAGGAGCTGGCCCGCCGCTGGTACCCGCGGGTGTACTTCGCCTCGCCGCGCAAGAACGGCGGGCACCGCGCGCTCGCGGACATCCTCGAGAGCATCGACGAGCTGCGCTACTACCGGGCGGCGCTCCTGCCGGCCCAGCCCGGCCCCGACTCCTCGGCCGCGAAGAAGATCGCCGCAGAGGTCGTCGCGACGTCGGTGAAGGGCGCCCTGCTCGAACGCTGAGCGTGCTGCTGGACCTGCGCCGACGGAGGTGACCGTGAGACGCCTGCGACGCTGGCTGCGCCGCCACGACCCGGAGTCCTACGCCCAGCACCGGGCCGTCCGGGTCGCACTGGCGGCGACCATCGTCCTCGCGATCTCCGACCTGCTGCTGCACGACCCCCAGCTGGTCACGTTCGGCGTGTTCGGGTCGTTCGCCCTGCTGCTGTTCGTCGACTTCCCCGGCAGCCCGGCGGGCCGGCTCGGCTCGTACGCGGGCCTGGTCGTCGTCGGCGGCGCGCTGATCTGCCTCGGCACCCTCGTCTCGCGGTCGTGGTGGACGGCGACGCTCGGGATGCTGGTCGTCGGCACCCTCGTCGCGTTCGCCGGCACGGTGTCGGCGGCCGTCGCGTCGGCGCGCAACGCGGCGCTGCTGCTGTTCGTCCTGCCCGTCACCGTGTCGAGCGAGGCCTCCGAGATCCCGCCGCGACTGCTCGGCTGGGGCCTGGCGGCGGTGGTCTGCGTGCTCGCCGCGCTGCTGCTGTGGCCGCCGCGGGAGCACGACCGGCTGCGGTCCACGTCGGCGGCCGTCTGCGCCGCGCTCGGCGCCCGGCTCACGGCGCTGTGCGACGCCCGGCCCGTGGGCGAGGTCGACCCGGCGGTCGACGACCTGCGGCGCGCCCTGCGCGGCACGGCCTACCGCCCGGTGACCCTCACCACCGGCAGCCGCCTCCTGCTGCGGCTCGCCGACGAGCTCGAGTGGCTGCACCAGCTGGTCCGCGTGTCCGACCCCGCGGCCGTCGCGGGGTGGCCGCCGTGGAGCCRCCAGGTGGTTCGCTCGTGCGCGGCCGTCCTGGTGGCGTCGGGCGGCGCGCTGCGCCGCGACCCGCACTCCCCCGCCGCCGTCGAGGCCCGCCGACACCTGGACGTCGCGCTCGCCGCCCTGGCAGCCGACCGCCGGGCGGCCGCCGACGAGCTGGCGGACGAGCTCGTGCGCGGCGTGCCCCCCACGGCCGACCAGCTGGACCACCACACGCAGCGCGCGCACGCCTGGGCCTACGCGGCCGAGCTCGCGGGCCGGACCGCGGCGGCATCGGCGGCGGCCGACGCACGCCCCCTGGTGGACCGGCTGCTCGGTCGGGGTGCGACACCGCTCGCCGTCGGGCCGGTCACCGCTGCCGGACGGCTCGCGGCGCAGCAGGTGCACCGCGACTCGGTCTGGCTGCAGAACAGCCTGCGGACGGGCGCGGGGCTCGCGATCGCCGTGCTCGTCGCGCAGCTCAGCCACGTGCAGCACGGCTTCTGGGTGGCCCTCGGCGCGATGTCGGTGCTGCGGACCTCCGCGCTGACCACGACGTCGACGGTCCTGCGGGCGCTGCTGGGCACGTTCGCGGGGTTCGTCGTCGGCGGCGGCCTGATCGTGCTGGTCGGCACCGGGCCGGCGACGCTGTGGGTGCTGCTCCCGCTGGCGGTGCTGGTGGCCGGGTTCGCGCCGCAGACCGTCTCGTTCGCGGCCGGCCAGGCGGCCTTCACCGTCGCCGTCGTCATCCTGTTCAACATCCTGCAGCCGGTCGGCTGGGAGGTGGGGCTCCTGCGCGTGCAGGACGTCGCGATCGGGTGTGCCGCGGCGCTGGTCGTCGGGCTGCTGCTGTGGCCGGGGAGCGCCGGCGGCCGGGTGCGGCACGCCCTGGCGGAGGCGTACCGCTCGACGTCCGACCTGCTCGCGGAGACCGTCCACCGCACGCTGAGCCCCGAGCTGCCGCCCACGGACGCGCTCGGGGCGGCGTCGGCGTCGCTGCGGCTCGACGGCGCGCTCCGGCAGTACCTGGCCGAGCGAGGCGTGCAGCCCGACAGCCTGGAGAACGTGACGGCGGTGATCAACGGTGTCGGTCGCCTGCGCCTGGCCGCCGAGGCCATCGACGAGCTCCCACGGCCCGATCCCCTGCCGCCCGAGCACGACGAGGAGATCTCCGCGCTCCTGCTCAGCCGGTCGGCCGGCGCCCAGGGCTGGTTCCACGGCATCGCGGGCGCCCTCGTGGACCGGGGCGGCCCCGTCCCCGACGCCCTGCCCTCCGACACCCAGTCGTTGGTCGTCGGGCTGCTGGCCGCGGCGCGGCGTCCCCGGAGCGAGGCTGTGGCGCGGCGCGAGCTGCAGCTGGCGTGGGTCGGCCTGTTCCTCGACGACACCGCGGCGCTCTCGGCGCGGCTGGGTGGCCCGGTCGCGCGGCTCTGCCTGGGCGGCGAGAGGCACCCGGGAACGGCGACGGGCGCCGACCAGATGGTCGACGCCCGACGCGATGGGGTGGCTAACGGGACTTGAACCCGCGACCCCCTGGACCACAACCAGGTGCTCTACCACCTGAGCTATAGCCACCACGATCCCCCGACGCGGACGTCGGGGCGTCCAGAAGTGTACCCGAGCCCGGGACCACTTCTGGAACCGACGGACAGTGGCCTGGGCCACTGCCCGCGAGCTCAGAGCCGCGCGACGACCGCGTCGGCGAACCGCGCCGCCGAGCCCTCGGCGTGCGCGAAGAAGAAGGACGGCTCCGTCAGCTCGACCTCGAGCACCACGGGGTTGCCCTCGTCGTCCGGGATCAGGTCGACGCGCGCGTACAGCAGGGGTCCGTCGATGCCCGGGACTATGCCCGGCAGCGCGGCCACCACGCGGTCGGCCACCTCGCGCTCGGCATCGCTGGCGTCGCGCGGCGTCATGATCTCCTGGCGGTACAGCTCGTCCGCGAGCTTCTCGCGGTACGGCCCGTCGAGCAGGGCACCCTTGCGGACCGAGTGGCTGAACTCGCCCTCGATGAACACGAGCGCCGTCTCGCCGACGGTGTCGACCTTGCGCAGGTACCGCTGGATCATCACGCGGCGCCCGACGCTGAGCAGGTTCTTCGCGTGCGTGATCGCCAGCGAGCGCTGCTGCGTGACCCCGGCGTCGTACCGGCCCGTGTCCCGCGAGCCGGCGCTCACCGTCGGCTTGATGACGAAGTCGCCGAACGCCGGGAACCGCGTGTGGATGGCCCGGGAGTCGTGGTTGCGCTCGGGGTCCAGCCAGATGGTCGGGACGATGGGCAGCCCGGCCGTCTCGAGGTCCCGCAGGTAGGTCTTGTCGATGTTCCAGCCGACGACCGACGCCGGGTTGAGCAGCGTGCTGGTGCGCTCGACCTTGCGGGTCCAGTCGGCGAACTGGGCCGGGCGGTCGGTGTAGTCCCACGTCGAGCGGATCAGCACGTGCGGGTACGTGCCCCAGTCGATGGTCGGGTCGTCCCACACGACGACGTCGGTGGCGATGCCGCGCTCGGTGAGGGCCTCGCGCAGGGCGAAGTCGTCGGAGTCGAGATCGGGCAGCTCCGCACAGGTGGCGAGCGCGAGGCGGGCGGTCGTCGTCGTGGTCACGTGCGCAGCGTACCGAGGGGGGCGTCGTCGGCCTCTGTGGCGTGCGTCTCCTCCGACGGCTCCGTCAGGCGGTCGAGAGCGCGCACCACGGTGGCCGGCGTGGCGCTGCCGACGACGCGTCCCTGCTCGTCGAGCACCGCCAGCGGCCCGTCCGCACCCACGAACGCGGCGAGCACGTCACCGAGCTCGCTGCCGGCCGCGATCGATCCGACGCTCTGCGGCGACACGGGGTCGAGGTCGGCCTGCTCCAGCCGCCCGAGCGCGAGCAGCCGGGCCGTGCGGCCCCGCCCGACGAGGTCCGCGACCGCGGGGGTGGCGGGGCGCGCCACCACGTCCAGCGGCGACGCGAGCTGCTCGATGTGGGCGCCGGGGCTGAGCACGGCCACGCGGTCGGCCATGCGCACGGCCTCGTCGATGTCGTGCGTGACCAGCATCACCGTGATGCCGAGCGTGCGCTGGATGCGGGCGAACTCGTTCTGCAGGCGCCGCCGGCCGACGGGGTCGACCGCGCCGAACGGCTCGTCCATGAGCAGCACGGGCGGGTCCGTGGCCAGCGCCCGCGCGACGCCGACGCGCTGGCGCTCGCCGCCGGACAGCTCGTGCGGGTAGCGCTTCGCGTACCGGTCCGGGTCGAGGCCCACGAGGTCGAGCAGCTCCTGCACCCGCGCCGCCGTGCGCCTGCGGTCCCAGCCGACCAGCTTGGGGACGGTGGCGACGTTCTGCGCGACGGTCCGGTGCGGGAAGAGCCCGACGTTCTGGATCACGTAGCCCATCCGGCGGCGCAGGCCGACCGGGTCGACCTTCGTCACGTCCTCACCCTCGAGCAGGATGCGGCCCGACGTCGGCTCCACCAGCCGGTTCGCCATCCGCAAGGTCGTCGACTTGCCGCAGCCGGAGGGTCCGACCAGCACGAGCACCTCGCCGGGGTTGACCGCGAGGCTCAGGTCGTCGACCGCGGCGCCGCTCTCGGGGCTCGACGCGTACGACTTGCTGACGTGCTCGAAGGCGATCGCCGGGTCGTCTGCCACCTCCCGGACGCTAGTGCCTGCGTCCGACACCCGCACCGTCGGGCGACAACGTCATCCCCTCCGGGAGGGCGCGTGTCACAGGCCCCGGGTAGTTTCGCGACATGCGTCTGGCCCAGGCACCACCCAACCCGTGGTTCTCGTGGGAGTACGTCCAGCACAACAGCGCCGACATCGCGCGCTACCTCGAGCAGCACGCCTCGCTGACGTTCCAGGCCGTCGTCATCGCCTTCCTGCTCGCGCTGCCGCTCGGCGCGCTCGCCCACCTGCGACCCCGCCTGGCCGGCCCGGTCCTCGGCGTCGCCGGTGTCCTGTACACCGTGCCGTCGCTCGCCCTGTTCGCCATCCTGGCGCCGTACACGGGCATCGGCCGGACCACCGTGCTCATCGGCCTCGTCTCCTACGCGCTGCTGGTGCTCACGCGGAACGTGCTGGTCGGGCTGCAGGGCGTGGACCCCGCCGTGCGGGACGCGGCGCGGGGCATGGGCTTCGGACGGACCCGGATGCTGTTCTCGGTCGAGCTCCCGCAGGCGCTGCCCAGCATCGTCGCCGGGCTGCGGCTGGCCACCGTCACCACGGTCGCCCTGGTCACCGTCGGGGTGGTGGTCGGCTACGGCGGGCTCGGGCAGCTGATGTTCCGGGGGTTCCGCAGCAACTACCACGCCGAGATCATGACCGCGACGGTGCTCTGCCTGCTGCTGGCCCTGGTCTGCGACCTGGTCATCGCGTTCGTCGGCCGCCGGCTCACGCCGTGGGCGCGCGYCGAGAGGCCGGTGTGACGTGRACGTCCTGACCGAGGCCTTCGCCTGGCTCAACGACCCGCTCAACTGGACCGGCCCCCACGGGGTGCTCGCCCTCACGCGGGACCACATCGTCGTGTCCGTGCTGGCCGTCCTGCTCGCAGCCGTCGTCGCCCTGCCCCTGGGCCTCTGGCTCGGGCACCGCGAGCGCGGCGGGACGTTCGGCGTGGTCGTCGCGAACACGACCAGGGCGCTGCCCACCCTGGCGCTCCTGACGCTGCTCGCCGCCGGGGGGCTGTTCGGCAACACCGCCACGGTGCTGGCCTGCGCTGTCTTCGCGGTCCCGCCCCTGCTCACCAACACGGTGACGGGCCTGGGCGGGGTCGACGCCGACGTCCGGGACGCGGCGCGCGGGGTCGGGATGTCGGGCCGTCGGAGCCTGTGGGCCGTCGAGCTCCCGCTCGCGGTGCCGCTGATCGCCGCGGGGGTGCGCACCGGCTCCGTGCAGGTGCTCGCGACCGTCCCCCTGGCGGCACTGGTCGGCGGCACCAGCCTCGGCACGATCGTCGTCACGGGCTTCGCCACCCAGAACTACGGCGAGGTCCTGGCGGGCGGCATCCTGGTCGCCGCTCTGTGCCTCGTGGCCGAGGGCCTGCTGGCGATCGCCCAGCACCTGATGACCCCCCGCGGCCTGCGGGCGCTCGCCCGGGACACCGCGGAAGGCCCCACCCGGCGAACGCGCCGGTCAACTGCCATGTCGCCAGGGGTTGCCGAGCCCGCGGCGACCGGATCGAATAGGTCCGGCCCATCCTCCTGACCTCGTCGACGGCCCCGTCCGTCAACCGGGATCCCCATCCCGCCCCCTGCTGACTCCCCGAGGAGAGCACCATGCGAGCGAGACGCTCCACCACCCTGACCCTCATCGCCCTCGCGGCCCTGGCGCTCGGCGCCTGCGGCGCACCCGGCTCGGGCGGCGGCGAGGCCGAGCCGACGTCGTCGAGCAGCTCCGGGCTTGCCACCTGCGACCCGGTCGCCGGCGACAAGCTGGTCGTCCTGGAGGACGACAAGGGCCTGCAGAACGCCGACAACATCATCCCGGCCGTCAACAAGGCGGCGGCCGCGGCCAACCCGTCCGTGATCGAGCTCCTGGACAAGGTCTCCGCGGCCCTCGACACCGAGAAGCTCATCGAGCTCAACAAGGCCGTCGACATCGACCGGAAGACCTCCAGCGAGGTGGCCAAGCAGTTCGTCGACGACGAGAAGCTGGCCGCGCAGGACACGCCCGGCGCAGGCACGTCGCTGGTCATCGGCGCAGCGAACTTCTCCGAGAACGCCACGTTGGCGGAGATCTACGCCGCCGTCCTGCGCACCGCGGGGTACACGGTCGAGGTACAGACCATCGGCAACCGCGAGACGTACCTGCCGGCCCTCACCGACGGCACGCTCACGGCGGTCCCCGAGTACGCCGCCACGCTCGCCGACTTCCTCAACGCGCAGCAGAACGGCAGCGACGCCGCGTCGGTCGCCTCGGACGACGTGGACGCCACCGTGACCGCGCTGACACCGCTCGCCGACGCCGCCGGCCTGGTCATGGGCAAGCCGTCCGCCGCGCAGGACCAGAACGCGTTCGCGGTGACCACCGAGTTCGCGTCGAAGTACGACGTCAAGACGCTCAGCGAGCTCGCCGCCAAGTGCGGTGGCCTCATCCTGGCCGGCCCGGCCGAGTGCCCCGAGCGTCCGTTCTGCCAGATGGGCCTGGAGGACACGTACGGGATCGAGTTCGCCGACTTCAAGTCGTACGACTTCGGCCTGATCGGCCAGGCGGTCCGCCAGGGTGAGGCGGCCATCGGCCTGGTGCTCTCGAGCGACGGGTCCCTCGCCGCCGACAGCTGACAGCCGGCCACCGTACCGACCGTCAGCGGGCCCGACCGGAGCGATCCGGTCGGGCCCGCTGACGTCTGCCCTGCACGCGACTACGTTCGGTGGGATGGCGACGATGCACGAGCTCTTGCGCGAGGCCGGCAACTCCCACGACCTGTCCCGCTTCACGGCCCTCTTCGCGGTCGACTACGACAGCACCCAGCCCGCCCACCCGGGCCGGACGTTCGTGGGGCGGGCGCAGGTGCTGGCCAACTGGACCTCGATGTTCGAGGGGGTTCCCGACTACTCGTCGGAGCTGCTCGGCTGCGTGTCGGACGGCGACCGCGAGTGGGGCGAGTGGCTCTGGCAGGGCCACTACGCCGACGGCTCACCGTTCGCGATGCGTGGAGTCACGATCTTCGACGTCCGCGACGGCGAGATCGTCGCGGGCCGGCTCTACATGGAGCCCGTCGAGGAGGCCGGCGGGGACATCGAGGCCGCGGTCGACCAGCTCTCCCGGCGTCGGTAGCACCGACGACGAAGGGCCCCCCTCCAGCGTTGTCGCTGGTGGGAGGCCCTCCGGGTGGTGCGCCATCAGGGACTCGAACCCCGAACCCGCTGATTAAGAGTCAGCTGCTCTGCCAATTGAGCTAATGGCGCGCGGTTGAGAACGCTAGCAGGCCGGACGCCCGATCTGCCAATCGAGAACCGCCGTCGTGACGACCGTCACGCGTCCTTCGCGTCCGGTGCCTGATCCCACCACGCATCGGCGGGCAACCCCTCGGACTCGAGGATCTCCTCCGACGTCGCCTCGGGGGTCACCAGGTCGACGATGAGCGCGAGCGGGACGTGCTCCGCCAGCAGGTCGCGGACCGGCTGGGTGCTCTCGCCGTCGTCGGGAACCTTCGTCGTGTCGTTCATGGTCGACCTCCTCGGGGGCCACCCGGACGCGCGTCCGAGATGCCCCATCCGTTCATGGCACCACCAGGATCGGCATGGTGCAAGGCGCTACGCCGACGCCGCCGGGACTGGCGGTCGTCGCGTGGAGGGAACGCTCAGAGGTACAGCCCGGTTCCCTCGCCGGGCCCGTGGGGCTCCGCGACCGCGTGCACGTCCTTCTCGCGCAGCAGCACGTACGTCGCGCCCGCGAGCTCGACCTCGGCCCGGTCCTCGGGGTCGAACAGCACCCGGTCGCCCACCTGGACCTGCCGCACGTGCTGCCCGACGGCCACGACGGCCGCCCACGCGAGCCGCTTGCCGACGACGGCCGTGGCGGGGATGACGATCCCCGCCGAGGAGCGTCGCTCGCCCTGCTCGCCGTCGAGGGACACGAGCAGGCGGTCGTTGAGCATGCGGATGGGCAGCTCGCCGGCGGCGGGTTCGGAGGTGCTCACGCGCCCGACGCTACCTCGCGTCCCGACGTAGGCTGGCGGCAGCCCATCCCCCTCACGCGCCTGGAGACACCGTGCCCCGCCTCGCCGTCGGCGACCTCGCCCCCGACTTCACGCTGCCGACCGCCGACGGGGGGTCCGTCACCCTGTCAGACCTGCGCGGTCGCCGCGTGATCGTGTACTTCTACCCCGCCGCGATGACCCCCGGCTGCACCACCCAGGCGTGCGACTTCCGCGACAACCTCGCCTCCCTGCAGGCCGCCGGGTTCGCCGTCGTCGGCGTCTCCCCGGACGGCACGGAGGCGCTCGCGAAGTTCGTCGAGCAGGAGCACCTGACCTTCCCGCTGGGCTCCGACCCGGAGCACGCGGTGCTCGAGGCGTGGGGCGCCTGGGGAGAGAAGCTCAACTACGGCAAGACCGTCRTCGGCGTCATCCGCTCGACCGTCGTCGTCGACGCCGAGGGCCGCGTCGAGCTCGCGCAGTACAACGTCAAGGCCACCGGCCACGTCGCCAAGCTGCGCCGGGACCTCAAGGTCGCCTGACCGGTGTGGGAAACTTCCGCTGCGCGGGAGTGGTGAAACGGCAGCCACGCCAGGTTTAGGTCCTGGTGCCCGAGAGGGCGTGCGGGTTCGACTCCCGTCTCCCGCACGACGAACGGGCCGGTCCCCCTCGGGGGGACCGGCCCGTCGTGCGTGCGGATCAGGCCGTGGTGGCGGCCGCGGCGATCTTCTCGCGCACCTCGTCCATGTCGAGCGCCTTCACGGCCTCGACCACCTGCTCCAGCGCGGGAGCGGGCAGGGCGCCGGCCTGGTTGAACACCAGGATGCCGTCGCGGAAGGCCATGAGGGTCGGGATCGAGAAGATCTGCAGCTCGGCGGCCAGCTCCTGCTCGGCCTCGGTGTCGACCTTGGCGTGCACGACGTCCGGGTGGTTCTCCGAGGAGTCCTCGAACACGGGCCCGAAGCGCTTGCACGGTCCGCACCACTCCGCCCAGAAGTCGACCAGGACGATCTCGTTGTCCTTGATGGTCTGGCCGATCGTGCTGCCGGTCAGCTCTGTCGTCGCCATGACGTTCCTCCAGTCTCGGTTGCTGCCAGTTGCTGCGAGGTAGAGCACGCAACCACCGACGACTATTCCCGAGGGTGGCGGGACGCACATCCCGAGGGATCCCGGTGGGTGAGCGCGCCGCGGCGGCGTCGGCGGGGGCGACGGGGTAGAACTGGTCAGTGACCGCTTCCGCCGAGTTCCCCCGCGGCCCGCAGCGCCCTGCCGGCTGGATGAGCGCAGACGACATCGCGCGCGTCCGGACCCAGCTGCCCATCCTCTACGTCGACGCCATCCCGGTGCGGGTGGACGACTCCGGGGACGTGGTCCAGGTCGGCCTCCTCCTGCGCGTGACCCAGGAGGGCGTGATGTCCCGCGCGCTGGTCTCCGGCCGCGTGATGTACCACGAGCGGGTGCGCGACGCCCTCGTGAGGCACATCGAGAAGGACCTCGGTCCCGTCGCGCTCCCCCAGATCCCCGCGTCGCCGCAGCCGTTCACCGTGGCCGAGTACTTCCCGACGCCRGGCGTGACGCCGTACCACGACCCCCGCCAGCACGCCGTGTCGCTGGCGTACGTGGTGCCCGTGCTGGGCGACTGCCGGCCGCAGCAGGACGCGATCGACCTCGCGTGGATGACGCCCGAGGAGGCGTGCTCCGAGCAGATCCAGTTCGAGATGAACGGCGGCCAGGGCCTGCTGCTGCGCCAGGCGATGGGGCACGTCGGCCGGCTGCCGTGACGGACGCACAGCCGCCACGGTTCGTGCTCGCGCGGGTCCTGCATGCCGTCGTCGCGCTCGCGGCGATCGTCGGCGTGTCCATGGAGGTGGTGACCGCCCTCACCAGCGACGACCCCGGCACGCGGATCGTGCGGGTGCTCAGCTACTTCACCATCCAGGCCAACATCGTCGCCGCGATCCCGGCCGTGCTGATGGTGCTGCGCCCGGACCGCAGCGGACGGTTCTTCGCCGTGCTGCGCCTGGACGGGCTCCTGTGCATCGCGGTCACGGGGATCGTCTTCCACACGGTGCTCACCGGGCTGCGGGACCTCACTCCGGCCGGCGCGGTCTCGAACTTCCTCCTGCACACCGTGACGCCCGTCTTCGCCGTGCTGGCGTGGCTCCTCGTCGGCCCCCGACCCCGGACCACGCTCGCGGCGGTCGGCTGGTCGATCGTCTACCCGCTCGCCTGGGTCGCGTACACGTTCGTCCACGGGGCGATCGTCGACTGGTACCCGTACCCGTTCCTCGACGTGTCCGAGATCGGCCTCGCCGACGCGCTCGTGCGCACCGGTGTGGTCGCCGTGATCTTCCTGGCCCTGGCGTTCGGTGCCCTCGCGCTCGAACGGGTGCTGCCCCCGGCCCCCCGCCCGGTGACCGCCACGACCTGACGGCGGCGGCTCAGCCCAGGGTGAGCTCGGGCCAGTCCGCGAGGTCGGTGCGCATCCGACGGTCGTGGGTGGCGACGACGACGGCGGCCGAGGTGGCCCGCAGCGCGGCCGTCAGCTCGTCGACCAGCCCGACGGACAGGTGGTTGGTGGGCTCGTCGAGGATCAGCACGTGCGGTGCGGCCAGCAGCGCGCACGCGAGGTCGAACCGGCGCCGCTGGCCGACGGAGAGCTCGCGCAGCGGGCGGTCCAGGTCGTCCTCGGTGAGCAGGCCCAGCGCCGCGACGGGCACCAGCTGACCCGGGTCGAGCAGCCCGGCGTCGAGCAGGGTCAGCGCGTGGCGGGCGTAGGCGTCGAACCCCGAGAGCTGCTCGGCCACGCCGGCGGCGCGCGGGTGGGCGATGACGGCCGCGGCGTGCTCGGTCGGACCCTCCTGCGCCAGCACCCCGAGGCGGACGCCCGGTGCGATCGTGCGGGCCCCGCGGTCGAGGCGTACGGATCCCGCGAGCGCGGCGAGCAGCGTCGACTTGCCGGAGCCGTTGGGGCCGGTGACCAGCAGGCGCCCGCACGCCGGCACGTCGATGCGGACGCCTGCGAGGTCGAGCCGACCGACCACCAGCGGCGCGCGCAGGTCGAGCAGGGGCCCGGGCTGCGGCTCGGGCGGCAGCGAGGGGAGGTCCGGGAAGGTGAGGACGAGCGGCGGCGTGGGGACCTCGACCGCCTCGGCCTCGAGCTTCTGGATCAGCCGGTCCGCCGCCTTGACGTGGCCGCGCGCCCGGGTGGCCCGTCGGTGCGCCTGCGAGCCCTTGGGCGGCCGCCACTCGTCGGAGAGGTTMTCGTACGTCGAGTCGAGCCGCTCGGCCAGCTGCAGCGCGCGCTTGCGCTCGGCCCGGTGCCGCGCCCGCCACCYGCGGACCATCTGGCTCTTGAGGAACCGGTAGTCCGAGTACCTGGTCGCCCCGTACAGCGCGGGCCGGCCGTCCATCGCGGGGTCGAGGTCGAGGATCGCGGTCATCACGTCGTCGAGCAGCCGGCGGTCGTGGGTGACGATGACGACGGCGCCGGGCCACTGGCGCAGCTGCGACGTGAGGTAGTCGATCCCCGCGGCGTCGAGGTGGTTGGTCGGCTCGTCCAGCAGCAGCACGTCGGCGCGCTCACCCACGCGGCACGCCAGCCGCACCCGGTACCGCTCCCCGACGCTCAGCTGGTCGAGCCGCCGCTGCGGGTCCCGCGGGGCGCCGAAGCGCGTGAGGGCCTCGTCGACGCGCCGGTCGGCGTCCCAGGCGGCCAGGTTCTCGTAGCGCGCGACCGCTCCCGTCAGGCRCGCGAGGTCGCCGGACTCGTGGTCGAACGCGGCGATCGCCGCCTCGAGCTCGCCCGCGGCGGCGCGGACTCCGGCCAGCGCCTCGCCGACGAACGTGCCGACCGTCGCGCCCCCGGGCGCGTCGAGCTCCTGCTCGACGGAGGCCAGCGAGCCCGACCGTCGCACGGTCCCGGCCTGCGGGGCCAGCTCGCCTGCGAGCAGCCGGAGCAAGGTCGTCTTGCCCGCGCCGTTCTCGCCGACCACGCCGACCCGGTCCCCCGCGCTGACCGTCAGGTCGACGCGGTCGAGCACGGGGTGCCCGGGGTAGCCGTACGTGACGGCCTCCGCGACGAGCTGGACGGTCTCACTCACCGCAGGTCATCCGCCGAGCACCCGGACCAGCGTGGGCACCAGGGCACGGAACGCGGTGCCGCGGTGGCTGATCGCGTTCTTCTCCTCGGGCGTCAGCTCGGCGCACGACCGGGTCTCGCCCGTCGGCACCAGGATCGGGTCGTACCCGAAGCCGCCCGTGCCGCGAGGCCGGTCCGCCAGGACACCCTCGAGCGTGCCCGTCTCGACGTGCTCGAAGCCGTCGGGCGTGACGAGCGCGGCGGCGCAGACGAAGCGGGCGCCGCGGTGCGGTGCGGCGATGTCCGCCAGCTGCGCGAGCAGGAGGTCGAGGTTCGCCGCGTCGTCGCCGTGCCGCCCGGCCCAGCGGGCCGAGAAGATGCCGGGGGCGCCCCCGAGGACGTCGACGGCCAGCCCGGAGTCGTCCGCGACCGCCGGCAGACCCGTGAACGCCGCGAGCGCACGCGCCTTGAGCAGCGCATTCTCGGCGAACGTCACGCCGTCCTCGACCGGCTCGGGAGCGCCGACGTCCCGGGCCCCGACCACCGACGCCGGGTCGAGCCCGGGCAGCACGGGCGCCAGGATCGCGCGCAGCTCACCGACCTTGTGCGCGTTGTGGGTGGCGAGCACCAGCCGGGCGCCGGTCGGCACGCTCACCGCGGGAGCCGGGTGGCCGAGCCGTCGCCGGGCTGAGCCGCGAGCGCCGCGACCTGCAGCGCCGTGAGCTGCGCGGTGCCGGCGACGGCGAGGTCCAGCAGCGAGTCGAGCTCCGCACGGTCGAACGGCGCGTGCTCGGCCGTGCCCTGGACCTCGACGAACGTGCCCGAGCCGGTGACCACGACGTTCATGTCCGTCTCGGCGCGGACGTCCTCGACGTACGGCAGGTCCAGCACCGGCTGACCGTCGACGATGCCGACGCTCACCGCCGCGACCGAGTCGCGCAGCACGACCTTGTTCTTCGGGATGTGCTTGTTCTCGACGGCCCACGCGACCGCGTCGACGAGCGCGACGTACGCGCCGGTGATCGACGCCGTGCGCGTGCCGCCGTCGGCCTGCAGCACGTCGCAGTCGAGCACGATCGTGTTCTCACCCAGCGCCGAGACGTCKATGATCGCCCGAAGCGACCGGCCGATCAGGCGCGAGATCTCGTGCGTGCGCCCGCCGATGCGGCCCTTGACCGACTCGCGGTCGGAACGGCTGTTCGTGGCCCGCGGGAGCATCGAGTACTCCGCGGTGACCCAGCCCTCGCCGGACCCCTTCTTCCAGCGGGGCACGCCGGGCGTGAACGAGGCGACGCAGAGCACCTTGGTGCCGCCGAACTCGACCAGCACGCTGCCCTCCCCGGCCTCGAGGAACCCACGGGTCAGGGTCACCGGGCGCAGCTCGTCGGGGGCGCGGCCGTCGGCCCGGACGCGCGCGAGGGAGGACGTGGACGGAGCAGAAGTCATGGCGAGGAGCCTAACCGCGCGGCCCGACAGGCCCCGACGGCGTCCGGGCTACAGGACGTGCACGCCGCCCGGTGCGGCGAGGTCGATCGGGCCGTCGTACACCGCGGCGGCCTCCGCCCGCGTGGTCGCGGGGTCGTTCCAGGCGGGGATGTGCGTGAGCACCAGCCGTCCGACGCCTCCGCGCGCCGCGGCCTCGCCCGCCCGCCGGCCGGTCAGGTGGACGCCGCGCAGGGCGTCGTCGCGCCCCTCGAGGTACGCGGCCTCGGAGAGCAGGAGGTCGGCGCCGGCGGCGAGGGTGTCGAGGCCGGCGCACGCGTCGGTGTCGCCGGTGTAGGCGAGCGTCACGGTCCGCGCCGGGTCCAGGTCGCTCGGCCCGGTGACGCGGACGCCGAACGCCGGGATCGGGTGCTCGACAGGCACCGGCTCCAGGGTCAGGGGGCCGACCGCGACCGGCGACCCCGCCTGCCACTCGACGACGTCGAACTGGCCGTCCGTGCTGGTGGCCGGGTCCTTGCCGGACAGCTGGGCGAGCCGCTCGGTGGTGCCCGCCGGACCGTGCACGGCGACYGGGTCGCACGGGCCGTCGGGGTGGTAGCGCCGCAGCACGTTGAGGACCGCCAGGTCCGCCACGTGGTCGGCGTGCAGGTGCGACAGCCCGATCGCGTCGAGACGGGTCGGGTCGCCGTACCGCTGCAGCGCGCTGAGCGCACCGTTGCCGAGATCGAGCAGGACCGTCCACGTGCGCCCCTCGGCGTCGTCGGCCTGGACGAGGTAGCCCGACGCCGCGGAGTCCGGACCGGGGAACGAACCGGCGCAGCCGAGGACCGTCAGCCTCATCGCAGCGCCGCGCTGGACTCGACGCTCTCGACCTCGGGGCCGAGGAACCGCCGCGCGAGGGTGCGGAACTGCGCCGGGTCGCCGGTGGCGAGGAACCGGTGAACGGGCGCCCCTGCGGCCGGGTCCCGCTCGAGGTCGTGGGCGACCAGCGTGCGGTACACGTCCTTGGCCGTCTCCTCCGCGCTCGACACGAGGGTGACCTCCTCGCCCATGACGTACGAGATCGCGCCGGTGAGCAGCGGGTAGTGCGTGCACCCGAGGACGAGGGTGTCGACGCCCGCCTCCCGGACCGGGTCCAGGTACTCGTGCGCGARCGCCAGGACCTCGGGGCCGGACGTGATCCCCGCCTCCACCAGCGGCACGAACTGSGGGCACGCCTGCGTGGTCAGCTCGATCCCCGGGGCSACGGCGAACGCGTCGTCGTAGGACCGCGACTCGACGGTGGCCTTCGTCGCGATGACGCCGATCCGCCCGGACCGGGTGGCGGACACGGCGCGGCGGGCTGCCGGCAGGATCACCTCGACCACGGGGATCCCGCGGCGCAGCGTGTACCGCTCGCGGGCGTCGCGCAGCATCGCCGACGACGCCGTGTTGCACGCGATCACCAGCAGCTTCACGCCGGCGTCGACCAGGTCGTCCATGACCTCGAGCGCGTGCGCCCGCACCGCGGCGAGCGGCTTGCTGCCGTAGGGCGTGTTGAGCGTGTCGCCGATGTAGAGGGTGGACTCCTGGGGCAGCTGGTCGAGGATCGACCGTGCCACGGTGAGCCCCCCGACGCCGGAGTCGAAGATGCCGATCGGGGCGTCGTTCACGCGGACGAGCCTAACGGCTGCGCGGTCACGGTCCCGCCGGACGCCCGGAGGCGCGCAGGTCGTGCAGCAGCATCTCGACCAGCGACTCCTGCAGCCAGCTCAGCGCGCCGTAGACGGCGACCAGGTAGCGACGGGCTGCGGGGTCCAGCTCCTCGGGCGCGGCGTCGTCGATCTGTGCCTGCGGCGAGACCAGGAGCGAGTCGTACAGCCGCTCCGCCTGCTCGTCGGTGCGGATGTCGAGGCGTTCGGCCAGGACGAGGCGCAGGTCGGTCAGGGCCCCGGCGACGTCCCGGGCGTCGAGCGGGTCGACGACGAACGCGTCGGCCCGCCAGCCCTCCGTCGGCGTCGTCAGGGCGGTCCAGAGCCTGGTCAGCCGCGCGATCTTGTCGGCCCGCAGGTCGTCCTCGGTGAGGCGACGGAACTCGGCGGAGACCTCCGGGTCGTCCCGGGAGGCGTCGGGCAGCAGCCGGCGCACCGCGGGGTCGGACGGCGGGGTGATGGGCTCGAGGCTCATGCGGGGCGTGCCGTCCGCCGCGGGGATCGTCGCCGCGTCGGGCGCCTCGAGCCGCCCTGCACCCAGCAGCTCGGCCACGTCCGCGACCAGCGCGGCGATCACCCCGCGCTCGTCGTCGTCCAGGCGCGCGGCGTACATCCCCCGACGACGCTTGAACCCCCGCATCACTGCCCGCTGCGCTGGAGGGTCGCCCAGAGACCGAACCCGTGCATCGCCTGCACATCGACCTCCATCGCCTCGAGCGAACCCGTCGAGACCACGGCCCGCCCCTGCTCGTGCACCTGGCGCATCAGTCGCTCGGCCTTCTGCCGCGAGTGACCGAAGTACGACTCGAACACGTACGTCACGTAACTCATGAGGTTGACCGGGTCGTTCCACACGATGGTCACCCACGGATCGGCGACCGCCGCCTCCTGAGCCTCCTCGACGTCGGCGTCGGGGAGGGTCTGCACTGGCACGCCGTCCACTGTAGGTGGGAGATGTGTCGGGTGGGCACGCGCGGTCGCGGCGGTCCGCCTACGTTGGGGCCATGACGGCCCCGCAGGCGCCCAGCGCCGCGCTCCTGACCGACCGGTACGAGCTCACGATGCTGCAGGCCGCGCTGGCCGACGGCACCGCGCAGCGCCGGTGCGTCTTCGAGGTGTTCACGCGCCGCCTCCCGCACGGCCGGCGGTACGCGGTGCTGGCCGGGACGGGCCGGGTGCTCGAGTCGCTCGAGCGGTTCCGGTTCGGCGCCGCGGAGCTCGACTGGCTCGCGCAGGGCGGCGTGGTCGACGACGCGACGCTCGCCTACCTCGAGGGCTACCGGTTCGGCGGCTCGATCGCCGGGTACGCCGAGGGCGAGGTCTTCTTCCCGTCGTCGCCGGTCATGGTGGTCGAGGGCACGTTCGCCGAGGCGGTCCTGCTCGAGACGCTGGTGCTCTCGATCCTCAACTTCGACTCGGCCGTCGCGTCGGCCGCGTCCCGCATGACCAGCGCGGCCCTCGAGCGGCCGTGCCTCGAGATGGGCTCGCGCCGCGCGCACGAGGAGGCCGCCGTCGCCGCCGCGCGGGCCGCCGTCGTCGCAGGCTTCGCCGGGACGTCGAACCTCGAGGCGGGGCGGCGGTACGGCCTGCCGACGATCGGCACGGCCGCGCACGCCTTCACGCTCCTGCACGACGACGAGAAGGAGGCCTTCACGGCCCAGGTGGCCGCGCAGGGCGTCGGCACGACCCTGCTGGTGGACACGTACGACGTGCGCCGCGGGGTCGAGAACGCGCTCGCCGCGGCCGGCCCCGAGCTGGGGGCCGTGCGGCTCGACTCCGGCGACCTCGGCGTCCTCGCGCACGAGGTCCGCGCCCAGCTGGACGAGGCGGGCGCCCGCGCGACGAAGATCGTCGTGACGTCCGACCTCGACGAGTACGCGATCGCCGCGCTCGCGGTCGCGCCGGTCGACAGCTACGGCGTCGGCACCTCCGTGGTAACCGGCTCCGGCGCCCCGACCTGCGGGATGGTCTACAAGCTCGTCGCCCGCGAGGGGGCCGACGGCGCGCTCGCCCCGGTGGCCAAGGCGGCGCGCGGCAAGGTCAGCGTGGGCGGCCGCAAGTCGGCGGCCCGCCGGCGCGACGGCGACGGGCGGGCGGTCGAGGAGGTGCTGGTCACCGGTGCCGATGCCGACGTGCGCGGCTGGGCGCCGACGGACCCGTCCCTGCGGCCGTTGCTGGTCCCGCTGGCCACCGACGGTGTCGTCGATCCGCGCTGGGTCGGCGCCGACGGCGTCCGGGTGGCAGCAGAACGGCACCGCGCCTCGCGGGACGAGCTGCCGCGCGGGGCGCGACGACTGTCTGCCGACGAGGCAGCGGTGCCGACGGTGACGCTGCGGCTCGAGGACTGAGAGGGCCCGAGCCGCAGCGTCGGCTGCCGTGCTGCTGGTGCCGCGGGCGCCCGACGTCGTCAGGCGTCGGCGCCGCGGCGGTGTGGCCGGGAGCGGTCCGCGGTCATGGACACGCGGGCGCTACCCGGCCTGGCTAGACCCGCGAGCCGCGCCGACCGACGAGTCCGAGGATCAGGCTGACGACGAGCACGATCACGCCGATCCAGATGAGCCAGTGTCCGATGGTGGTCGCGACGCCGAGAATGACGAGGACGACACCGACGAGGATGAGGATGAGCCAGGTAGGCATGGGTTGACCCTTTCGATCTGTGGTCACCTATCGGGCATCCGGGGGTACCCGGCGCCGTGTGCAACAGATCAAATCTGGCAGCGTCGGACCCCCTCGGCACGTCGAACGAAAAGTTGCGCGGGAGAACCGAAATGCTATGTGGGCGCGCGTCCAGGGCTGTGACCTGCGGCTTTACCCTTTTTTGGGGGTGACCACATACTGAGACGGGCCTTGCGGCACCGGGTGAAACCCGAGTAGCCGACTCGCCCGCCGGCGGATCAGCGCTTGCCGACGAACCACCCGCGGACCATCGCGACCCGCGCGGTGAGCTGGTCGGGGTCGGCCAGCGCCACCTCGGGCCCGCCGCACCGCCGTCGCAGCTCGTTGTGCACGGACCCGTGCGGCTGCCCGCTCTTGCGCGCCCACGCCCCGACCAGCTGCGAGAGCTCCTTGCGCAGCTCCGCCTGCTTGCGGTGGTCCATCTCCGCCACGGGCTCGGCCACCTTCCTGCGACCGCTGATCTGGTCCGCCTGCCGCTGCCGCAGKAGCGCCGAGACCTGGTCGGCGTCGAGCAGCCCGGGCAGCCCGAGGAAGTCGAGCTCCTCCTCGGAGCCCATCTCCGCCCCGGTGCCGAACTCGCCGCCGTCGAACAGCACGCGGTCGAACGACGCCTGCGCCTCGAGGGCCTCGAACGCCCCCTGCTTGCCGTCGGGGCCGATCTCGTCCGGCCCGTTGCGCTCGCGGTTCGCCTCGGCCAGCGCGTCGTCGTCGAGGCCGACGTCGACGCCCTGCTCCTCCAGCGTCTTGGGGCGGTCGAGGGCGTGGTCGCGCTCGAGCTCGAGCGTGTGGGCCAGGGCGAGCAGCTGCGGGACGCTGGGCAGGAACACCGASGCGGTCTCGCCSCGYCGCCGGGCGCGGACGAACCGGCCCACGGCCTGCGCGAAGAACAGGGGCGTCGCSGTGCTGGTGGCGTAGACGCCGACSGCCAGCCGKGGCACGTCGACSCCCTCSGASACCATCCGSACSGCGACCAGCCAGCGGGAGTCGCCCGCGGAGAACTCGTCGATGCGGTCGCTCGCGCCGTCGTCGTCCGACAGCACGATGGTCGGCGACCTCCCCGTGATCCGGGCGAGGTGGCCGGCGTAGGCGCGGGCGTCGGTCTGGTCGGTCGCGATGACCATCGCGCCCGCGTCGGGGATGGCCMGGCGGACCTCGGAGAGCCGCTTGTCCGCCGCCGCCAGCACGCTGGGGATCCACTCGCCGTTCGGGTCGAGCGCCGTGCGCCACGCCTGCGCGGTGATGTCCTTGGTGAGCGGCTCGCCGAGGCGCGCGCTGATCTCGTCGCCGGCCTTGGTGCGCCACCGCATCGAGCCGCTGTACGACAGGAAGATCACGGGGCGCACGACGTGGTCGCGCAGCGCGTCGCCGTACCCGTACGTGTAGTCGGCGACGCTGCGCCGGATGCCGTCGCTCTTGCGGTCGTAGCGCACGAACGGGATGGCCGCGGTGTCGGACCGGAACGGCGTTCCCGTCAGCGCGAGCCGTCGGGTGGCCCCCTCGAACGCCTCGCGCACGGCGTCGCCCCAGGACAGCGCGTCACCGCCGTGGTGCACCTCGTCGAGGATCACCAGGGTGGGCGCCGCCGCCGTGCGGGCCGCGTGCAGCGCGGGCTTGCTGGCCACCTGCGCGTACGTCACCGCGACACCGTCGAACCCGTGGCCGTGCCGGCCCTGCGCGTTGCTGAAGTTGGGGTCGAGCGTGATGCCCACCCGCGCGGCGGCGTCGGCCCACTGCCGCTTGAGGTGCTCCGTGGGCGCGACGACGGTCACGCGCCGGACCAGCTTCGCCTCGAGCAGCTCGGTGGCGATACGCAGGGCGAACGTCGTCTTGCCCGCCCCGGGCGTGGCGACCGCGAGGAAGTCCCGCGGGTTCGCCATGCGGTACTGCTCGATCGCCTCGGCCTGCCACGCGCGCAGCTTGCCCGCGGTCCCCCACGGCGCACGCGCGGGGAACGCCGGCGGGAGCTGCGAGGCCGCCGACGAGGAGGCGTGGGTGGACGGGAGGGACGACGGACGCGGGGCGGCCGTCACGCGCCGCCGCTGCCGGGGTTCCGGCCGAAGCCCCACTTGCGACCGCCGCCCGAGCCCTTGCCGCCCTCGTTCTTGTCGCCGTCCTGCGGCTCGCGCAGACCCTCGTAGATCTCCTTGCAGACCGGGCAGACCGGGAACTTGTTCGGGTCCCGGCCCGGCACCCAGACCTTGCCGCAGAGCGCGATGACGGGCTTGCCGCTCAGCGCGGAGTCGAGGATCTTCTCCTTGCGCACGTAGTGCGCGAAGCGCTCGTGGTCACCCGGCTCGACCTGCTCGCGGGTCTCCTCGCGCTCCAGCACGCTGGTCGACGTACCCGGGTCGGAGGAGAACGGGTCGTCGGGTCCGGTGCTCGGAGGCAGGGGCTCGCTCATGGCGACGAGTGTACGTCGGGGGTCCGACGCTCCCCGGGTGAGTCCGGCGTGCGGAACCTCACCGCGCAGGCTCAGAGCCCCTGCCAGTCGGGCTTCGCGGCGAACGTCTCGCGGTAGTAGTCGGCGAGCTGGAGGCGGCTCGCGGCCGCGTCGTCGACGAGCACCGTGACGTGCGGGTGGTGCTGCATGATCGTCGCCGGCCACATGGCGCTGACGGGCCCCTCGACCAGCTGGTGCACGGCCTCGGCCTTGCCCTTGCCCGTCGCCAGGAGCACCAGGTGCCGCGCGGCCATGATCGTGGCGAGCCCCTGGGTGAGGCAGTGCTGCGGGACCAGGTCGATGTCCCCGCCGAAGAACCGTGCGTTGTCCTCGCGGGTCTGGCGGGTCAGCGTCTTGATGCGCGTGCGCGAGGCCAGCGACGAGCCCGGCTCGTTGAACGCGATGTGCCCGTCGGTGCCGATGCCGAGGATCTGCAGGTCGACGCCGCCGACCGCGGCGATCGCGTCCTCGTACGCGGCGCAGGCCGCGACCAGGTCGTCGGCGAGCCCGTCCGGGCCCTGCACGGCACCCGGGGCGAAGTCGACGCGGGAGGCGATCTCCCGCTCGATGACGTTGCGGTACCGCTCGGGGTGGTCCGCCGCGAGACCGACGTACTCGTCGAGCATGAAGGCGCGGGTGCGGGCGAACGACAGCCCGTGCTCGACGTGCCGGCGGGCCAGCTCGTCGTAGACGGCCAGCGGGCTCGAGCCCGTCGCCAGGCCCAGCACCGCGTCGGGCTGCGCGCGCACCAGCTGCTCGATCGCGGCGGCGGCGAGCCGGCCCAGCTCGGGGCCGGGCGCGATGACGACCTCCATCAGACGTACTCCCCTCTGCCCAGCAGCGCCGCACCGACGGCGCCGACCGGGACGTCGGCAGGCGCGAGGCTCACGCGTCGCGCGAGCCCCATGGACGCCAGGAACGGCGACGCCTGGGCCTCGCGCTCGAGCTCCGCGGTGATCGCGCGCAGCAGCGGCTGCCCGAGGGCGCTGACGCCACCGCCGATGACCACGAGCTCGACGTCGCAGGTGAGGACCAGGATCCGCACGGCCGCGGCGACGGCCCAGGCGAACCGCTCCCTGATCTCGATCGCCTGCGGGTCACCGGCCTCGGCCGCGACGAAGAGCTCCTCGGGCGCGGGCCGACCGTATCGGCTCGGCCAGGCGGCGTCGAGCGCCGACCCCGAGGCGTACTGCTCCAGGCAGCCCAGCTGCCCGCACTTGCACGGCAGACCGTCGGGCACGAGCGTCAGGTGACCGATCTCCCCCGCGCCGCCCGTCGAGCCCCGGCGCAGCCGGCCCTCGAGCAGCAGCCCGGCGGCCAGACCGGTGCCGAGCGCGAGGAACGCGAGGTCGTGCACGACGTCGGCGTCGGACGCCGCGTGCTGGCCGTCGACCGTGTGGGCCGCGCCGACGACCGCCACGGTGAGGTCGTTCTCCACCCGCACCGGCAGCCCGAGCCGGGCCGCGACCAGCGCGGCCAGCGGCGTGCGCTGCTCGATGCCGAGGTTGACCGCGTGCTCGACCGTGCCGTCGGCGGCGTCGACGACGCCCGGCAGGCCGATGCCCACCCCGGCCAGCTCGGCGACGGGCACACCGGCGCTGGCGGCGAGCTCCTCGACGACCGACACGACCGTGTCGACCACCCCGTCCGCCCCGCCGACGGTGGCCGAGCGCAGCTGGTGCCGCACGACGCCCCCGGCGTCCATGAGGACCCCGAGCACCTTGGTGCCGCCGACGTCCAGCCCGACCGACCACGGGCGCGTTCCCCCGTCCGACACCCGCTCGTGCGGCGTCGGGATCCCCTGCGCGTTCACGTCAGCCCTTCACCGCACCCGCGACGAGCCCGGACGTCATCTTGTTCTGCACGAACAAGAAGAACACGATGACGGGGATCGCGATGAGCGCCGAGCCGGCCATGACGACGCCCCAGTCGGTGGCGCGGTTGGACTCGACGAGCCCCTGCAGCCACAGCGGCAGCGTGCGCTGCGCGGGGTCGGTCATGACGACGAGAGCCAGGGTGTACTCGTTCCACGCCTGCAGGAACCCGTAGACGCCTGCGGCGACCAGACCGGGGGCGAGCAGCGGGAACGTGATCCGGAAGAAGGCGGCGGTGCGCGAGAGCCCGTCGACCATCCCGGCCTCCTCGAGCTCGATGGGCACCCCGGCCACGAACCCGCGCAGCATCCAGATGGTGAAGGGCAGGATCGCCGCGGTGTAGACCAGCGCCAGGCCGGCCACCTTGTTCACCAGGTTCCAGCCGTCGAGCATCTGGTACTGCGAGATGAACAGGCCCTCGGCCGGGATCATCTGCACGACGAGGATCGTCAGGATGAAGCCCTTGCGCCCGCGGAACCGGAACCGGCTGACGGCGAGGGCGGCGAGGAACGCGAAGATCAGGGCGGCGATCAGGACGATGACGACGACCGCCAGCGAGACGCGCATCGCGGCCCAGAACGTGGGGTCGTTCAGCACGCGCCGGAAGTTCGACAGCGTGCCGCCCAGCGGGAAGAACGTGGGGTTCGGTGTCTGCAGCTTGTTCAGCGGCAGGAACGCGCTGTTGATCATCCAGTAGATGGGGAAGACCCACACCACGGCCAGGACGACGGCGAGGGCGCCGAGGGCGCGGCGGCCACCGCGGGACTGCGCGCGACCGGCCTCGGACGACTGTGGCTGCTTGCCGAGCGGGATCTCGCTCGGGGTGGCCTGCGGCGCGGGTGCCGGGACGTCGACGGTGCTCACAGCTCGTCCTCCTTCAGCATCTGCCGGATGTAGAAGCCGGTCAGGGCGAGCGTCAGCACCAGCATGATCGTGGCGAGCGCGCCGGCCATGGAGAACTCCTTGGCGTACGAGTAGATGAGGGTGCCCAGCAGGTTGGTCTCGCGCGTCGGCGCGCCGGCCCGCTGGAGCACGTAGATCTGCGTGAAGACCTTGAGGTCCCAGATGACCTGCAGCAGCAGCACGATCGAGAGGACCGGCCGGATCATCGGGATCGTGATGTTCCAGAACCGCTGGCGCGACGAGGCGCCGTCGAGCTGGGCGGCCTCCATCGTCTCCTCGGGGACCTGCAGCAGCCCGGCGTACACGGAGAACGCGACGAACGGCACGGACATCCACACGACGATGACGGTCGCCACGAAGTAGAAGGACAGCGGCTGGATGATCCAGGAGTGGCCGGCCATGTCGTCGAGGCCGAAGACGTGGGCCAGGACCCAGTTGATGACGCCGTACTGCGAGTCGAAGAGCCACTGCCACACGGTCATCGAGGCGAGCACCGGGGTCCCCCAGGCCAGCAGCAGCGAGACCTGCAGCGTGATGCGCGAGAACGTGCTGATCCGCGACATGAGGACCGCGAACGCGATGCCGATGAGCATCGTCACGGCGGCGTTGACCAGGCAGAAGGCGATCGAGCGCCCGATGACGGCCCACACGTACGGGTCGGTCAGCAGGTCGACGTAGTTCTGCAGGCCGACCCACTCGGCGGGCTGGCCGAACTGCTGGCGCAGGCCGTACTCCTGGAAGGAGATGACGAACTGGCGGACCAGCGGGTAGCCGAGCGCGACGCCCATGAGGATCGCGGCGGGGACGAGCAGGCCGTACACGCCGAGCTTGCGGCGGCGGCGGCGCGGGAAGGCGACGGCGACGTCGTCCGTCTGCAGCGCGGGGGCAGAGGCTGCCATGGGGAACTCCTGTCTGGTGGCGCGACCGGGCCGGCCTGCGTGGGCAGGCCCG
>NZ_JBFULZ010000024.1:0-30154 GCF_054049635.1 Cellulomonas sp. P5_C6
GTCCAGGAGCTGCTCGACGGTGAGCGCGACCGGGCCGTCGAGCTCGAGCTCAGCGGCTCGTACGGGCTCGGCACCGCCTCGGCGTGGCTGGCCCGGGAGGTCGACGGCGAGCTGGGCGGATCCGAGACCGCCGAGGACCGCCGCGTGCTCGTGTTCCCCCTCCCGGGTCGTCGCCGGGTGCTCGGGGTGCTGGTGGTGCACGCGCTCGGCGGTGCCGGGCTCCGCGAGATCGAGCCGTCGGTGCGCACGGTCCTCGACCTGACCGCCCGGCGCGTGGGCCTCGTCATCGACAACGCCCGGCTCTACGACCGCGAGCACCGGCTGGCCGAGACCTTGCAGCGGGCGATGCTCCCCGAGCAGGCCGAGGTGGACGGGCTCGACGTGTGGACGTACTACGCGCCGAACTCGGAGAACGCCCAGGTGGGCGGCGACTGGTACGACGTGCTGCAGGTGAGCGCGGACGTCGTCGGCGTCGTCATCGGCGACGTCGTCGGGCACGACGTCGAGGCAGCAGCCGCGATGGGGCAGCTGCGCTCGGTGGTCCGCTCGTACATGTTCGACGTCTCGACCCCCGGCCCGGTCCTCGACCGGGTCGACCAGCTGGTGGCCGGCATGCGGGTCCCGCGGCCGGCGGGGCTGGTCCTGTCGACCCTGACCCGCAGCGGCGACTCGTGGCAGCTGCTGTACTCGCGCGCCGGCCACCTGCCGGCGCTGCACGTGCGCGACGGGCAGGTCACGCAGCTGAGCGACGCGGGCGGCGCGCTGATCGGGTTCGGGGGAGTGCCGCGGACGACGGCGACGGTCGACCTCGCGCCCGGCGACGTCGTCCTCTACTACACCGACGGCCTGATCGAGCGGCGCGACCGCGGCCTGCGCCAGGGGCTCGCGGCCCTGACGGCGGTCGCCGCGGCGATCACCGCGCGCGACGCCGCGGGCATCGGGGAGGAGCTGCTGTCGCGGCTCGCCGACCACCCGGAGGACGACGTCGCGGTGGTCGTCGTCCGCGTGCCGTCGCCCCTGGACACCTCCGAGCGCACGCGCAGCCCCCGCCGTCGACGCTGGTCGCTGCCCAGCGAGGCGGCCTCCATCGGTCGCGCCCGGCACGCGGTCGTCCGCACCTGCCAGGCCTGGGGGATCGAGGACGCCGCCAACGCCGAGCTCGTCGTCTCCGAGCTGGTGGCCAACGCCGTGCTGCACGGCTTCGGGCACGTGACGCTGCAGCTCTACGACACGGGCGACGGCCTGCGCATCGAGGTCACCGACTCGAACCCGGCGCCGCCGGTCACCACCGACGGGCACCCCGGACGGGTGGGCGGGTTCGGCATGCAGATCGTCGAGCGCCTGGCCGACTGGGGCTGGCGGCAGTCGCGCGGCGGCAAGCTGGTGTGGGCGAAGGTCCGCCCGGGGTCGCTGCCCGAGTCCTAGGCGGGGGCCGAGGCCTCGTCCGGGCGGCGGAAACCCGTCGAGCCCACGGCGGACTCGCAGTGGTGCTCCGCGTCGATGCGGAACAGCTCGAGGGCGCCGCAGATCTCGATGACGAACAGGTCGCGAGGGTCCGCCCCGCGCAGGACCGTGGCGCCGCCCCGCTTGCGACCGGCGTCGGCGAGCGAGATGAGGAACGCCGCGCCCGTCGAGTCCATGAACGTGACCTGGCACATGTCGATGACCAGCAGCTGGCGGCGCAGGCCGACGACCCGCGCGGCGATCTCCGGGAACTGGTCACGCTCGGCCAGGTCCAGGTCGCCTGCGACGGTGAGGGTCGTCGTCGTCGAGGACGTCGAGATCTCGATCATGTCCGCCCTGTCGTGAGGGGGTTGGGCGTGCCGAACAACGGTCCAGGTCGGCGGGTCGACTGTAGTCGCGCCGTCGCGAGCCTGCACCCGGAACTGAGGGAGACTGGCCGCATGAGCCACGAGAACCTCCTGGACGGACCCGCCCCGACGCTCCTGCCCGCGGACGGCGCCGACGCCGACGCCCGGTCCGCGCTGAGCAGCGGCTCCTCGCCGCGCGAGGCCGTGCCGGCCGCTCCGGCGTCCTCGCTGCTGTGGGCGCTGCTCGCCGAGGGCGCGCTGGCCGACGAGGGCGACCCCGTCGCGGCGTACGCCTACGCGCGGACCGGCTACCACCGGGGGCTCGACGCCCTGCGCCGCGCCGGGTGGCACGGCCGCGGCCCGATCCCCGCGTCGCACGCCCCGAACGAGGGCTTCCTGCGTGCCCTGCTCGCGCTCGCGGAGGCCGCAGAGGCCATCGGCGAGTCCGAGGAGGCCGAGCGCTGCGAGAAGTTCCTGGTGGACAGCGGCACATCCGTCGACGAGGTCGCGAACCTGCGCTGACATGACCATCTCTTGACGGTCCGGTACCCTCTCGGAGGTACTGGGTCACTGCCGCCCGGTGCCCGGGCCCCGTACACGGGTCCGCACCGCAGGCAGGGTGGGAGTGGTGATCTAGATGCCGGCCGTCGTGGTGCTCGGTGCCCAGTGGGGCGACGAGGGCAAGGGCAAGGCGACCGATCAGCTCGGCTCGCGGACCGACTACGTCGTGAAGTTCAACGGCGGCAACAACGCCGGGCACACCGTCGTCATCGGCGGGGAGAAGTACGCCCTGCACCTGCTGCCGTCGGGCATCCTCTCGCCGGGCGTCGTCCCGGTGATCGGCAACGGCGTCGTGGTCGACATCGAGGTGCTGTTCGAGGAGATCGACGCGCTCGAGGCGCGCGGCGTCGACACCTCCGCCCTCAGGGTCTCGTCGGCCGCCCACGTCATCGCCCCGTACAACCGCACGCTCGACAAGGTCACCGAGCGGTTCCTCGGCAAGCGCCGCATCGGCACGACCGGTCGCGGCATCGGCCCCGCGTACTCCGACAAGATCAACCGCGTCGGCATCCGCATCCAGGACCTCTTCGACGAGAAGATCCTGCGCGAGAAGGTCGAGGGCGCCCTCGACCAGAAGAACCACCTGCTGGTGAAGGTCTACAACCGCCGCGCCATCACGGTCGACGAGACGGTCGACGACCTGCTGCGCCACGCCGGCCGCCTGCACCCCCTGGTCGCCGACACCCCGCTGCTCCTCAACCGGGCGCTGGACGACGGCAAGACCCTCGTCTTCGAGGCCGGCCAGGCCACCATGCTCGACGTCGACCACGGCACCTACCCGTTCGTCACGTCCTCGTCGGCCACGGCCGGCGGCGCGTGCACGGGCTCGGGCGTGGGGCCGACGAGGATCGACCGGGTCGTCGCCGTCGCCAAGGCGTACACCACCCGCGTCGGCGAGGGCCCGTTCCCCACGGAGCTGCTCGACGACGACGGCGAGTGGCTGCGGCAGACCGGCGGCGAGTTCGGCACCACCACCGGCCGTCCGCGGCGCACCGGCTGGTACGACGCCGTCGTGGTGCGCTACGCCGCCCGCATCAACGGCCTGACCGACCTTGTGGTCACCAAGCTCGACGTGCTCACGGGCCGCGACAAGATCCCCGTCGCCGTGGGGTACGACGTCAACGGCCGCCGGTTCGACGAGATGCCGGACGACCAGTCGGACTTCCACCACGCGACGCCGATCTACGAGTACCTCGACGGCTGGTCCGAGGACATCTCGGGGGCCCGCGAGTTCGACGACCTGCCGGTCAACGCCCAGCGCTACCTGCTGCGGCTCGAGGAGATCTCGGGCGTCCGGATCTCGTCGGTCGGCGTCGGACCCGGCCGCGAGGCCACGATCGTCCGGCACGAGCTGCTCAGCTGACCTCGGGGTCGCCCACCACGCGCGCGTGCAGGTGCATGTCGTGCCAGCCGTCGGCGTGGCGGGCGACCTCGCGCTTGGTGCCCTCGAGCAGGAACCCGGCGCGGGTCGCCACGGCGCAGGACGCCGGGTTCGCGGTCGAGTGGTCGACCTCGATGCGGTGCAGCCCGGCCGTCCCGAAGCCCCAGGCGGCGACGGTGCGCAGCGCGGTGGTGGCGAGGCCGCGTCCCCGGGCGGCCGGCAGCACCCAGTAGGAGACCTCCGAGAGGCCGTCCTCGTGGTGGAGCACGCGCAGGCTGATCTGCCCGACGGGCTCGTCGTCGATCGTGACGGCCCAGCCGGCACCCGTCTCGTCGCGCCACCGGCCTGACCAGTGGGCGACCCACGCGGCCGCCTCGTCGGCGGTCATCGACCGGTCGTGCCAGCGGCGGATGCCGGGGTCGGCGTAGGCGGTCTGCACCGCACCGGCGTCGCGCGCCCGCCAGGGCCGCAGGACCAGGCCGTCGGCGTGCAGGACGGGCTGGGGCTGCGCGCAGATGCTGCCGGGTGCGATCGCGGGCGGGGTCAGCCGGGGCACGCCGCCAGTATGTCGGGGCTCAGGCGGCGACGGTCTGCCTCTCCCGCTCGACCACCGGCAGCTCGAGGTCCGCGACCATCCGCTGGCGGACCACCGCGATCGGGTAGGCGACGGCCAGCAGGCACAGGACCGTCGCGCCGACGAACACGGCGGCCAGCCCCCACTGCTCCGCGACGAACCCGGCGAGCACCGCGCCGACCGGCATGAGCCCGTACGCGAGGGTCCGGCTGGCGCCACCGACGCGGCCGAGCATCCCCGGGGCCACCATCCGTTGCCGCATGGACTGCGAGATGACGTTGCCGATCGTGTTGAGGAAGCCGAGGAAGAACGCGGTGATCGAGATCGCCGGCACGTTCGGCAGCAGCACGGGGACGAACAGGAGCGCCGAGTTGAGGGTCCAGCAGCCGAGCAGCAGGCGGACCTCGGGGACGAACCGGCCCAGGGGTTCGGCCGCGATCGAGCCGGCGACGGCGCCGACCGCGAGCACGGCGACCACCAGGGGATAGCGCTCCGGCTCCAGCCCGACACGCGAGCCCGGCCCGACCACCCAGAGCACGAACACCGCGAAGTAGCCGGTGTTCGCCATGTTCATCACGCTGCCGGCCACCAGCAGCGGGCGCAGCACGGGGTGCCGGACGAGGAAGCCGACGCCCTCGCGGATCTCGGTGGTCGCGCGGCGCTTCTCGGGCCGGGCGTGCTTGTAGCTGCCGGGGATGCGGGTGGCGACGAGCAGCAGCGCGGCCACCGCGAGCCCGGCCGGGACGCCGAACACCCAGCCCGCACCGAACGCGAGCATGGCCCCGGCGATCGGTCCGCCGACGAACGCGGCCATGACCTGCTGGGCGGCGAGCGTGCGGCCGTTGGCGGCCTCGAGCCTGGAGCGGGGCACGAGGTCGGGCACCAGCGCGGAGCCGGCCAGGTCGACGAACACGTCGGTCACCCCGTAGGCCAGCACGACGACCGTGAGCGCGGTCATCGACATGTCGCCGGACGCGGCCAGCCAGACTGCGACGGCGAGGAGCACCGCGCGGGCGGCGAGGCCGACCACCTGCGTGTACTTGCGGTCGCGGCGGTCGACCACGACCCCGGCGGCGAGCCCGAGTACCAGCCACGGCAGCCACGCGGCGGCGGTGAGCAGCGCGATCTGGCTCGGGGAGCGGGTGAGCGTGAGGGCGTAGAGCGGGACGCCCGTCTGGATCACGCCGTCGCCCAGGTTGGCCAGGCCGGTGGCCGTGAGGTGGGCCGTGAACCGCCGGCCCAGGGGTTCTCGCGTGGCGACGACGTCGCTCATGGGGGACTCCGCGTAGGATCGAAGAGGAAACTCTGCAAAGACAACTCTGCAAAGGTATCTCTGCGAATGAGCGAGAGCAAGCCCCTGCCGTTCCGGGCCCGCGCGATCGGGCCCGAGGAGCTCAAGGCGTTGGCGCACCCCCTGCGGATGGCGATGTACGACTACCTCTCCGAGCACGGGTCGGCCACCGCCAGCCAGCTGGGCCGGCACCTGGGCGAGAGCAGCGGGCAGACCAGCTACCACCTGCGCCAGCTGGAGAAGCACGGGTTCGTCGAGGACGACCCCGCGCACGAGCGGGGCCGCGACCGGTGGTGGCGGGCGGTCGGGTTCAGCCTCGAYGGGCGCGACATGCTGCGCGACCCCCGGACGGCGGACGCGGCCAACGCCCTGCTGGCCGGGGTCGTCGCCGAGCGCGCGCAGGTGCTGCAGCGCTGGCTGAGCACGGGCGACACCCCGGAGTGGGAGGCGGCGTCCCTCAACGACCGGTCGACGGCCGACCTCACGGTCGAGGAGCTGCAGGAGGTCGTGCTGGCGGTCCAGGAGATCATCGGCGGCGCGCTCAAGCGGGCCAAGGAGCGGGCGGCGGCGGGCGAGACGGCGGGCCGTCGGCGGGTGCGCCTCTACTTCGACGCGCTCCCGCTCCCCGAGCAGTGAGGGGCCGGTAGGCTCCCGGTCCGTGAAGATCCTCGTCGTCGGCACCGGTGCCCGTGAGCACGCCCTCGTGCGCGCGCTCTCCCTCGACCCGGCGGTGACGGCGCTGCACGCGGCCCCGGGCAACCCCGGGATCGGCCGGCTCGCGACGCTGCACGCGGTCGACCAGCTGGACGGCGACGCGGTCGCCACGCTCGCGACCTCGCTGGGGGCGGACCTCGTCGTCGTCGGACCGGAGGCGCCGCTCGTCGCGGGCGTCGCGGACGCGGTCCGTGCCGTGGGCATCCCGGTGTTCGGGCCGTCGGCGCAGGGCGCCCGGCTCGAGGGGTCCAAGGCGTTCGCCAAGGAGGTCATGGCCGCCGCCGGCGTGCCGACGGCCGAGCCGCGCGTGGCGACGACGATCGAGGAGGCGTCGGCCGGGCTGGACGCCTTCGGCGCCCCCTACGTGGTCAAGGACGACGGGCTGGCTGCGGGCAAGGGTGTCGTCGTGACCGACGACCGCGCGGAGGCCCTCGCCCACGCCGCGGCCTGCCTGGCCAAGCCCGACGGCCGGATCGTCATCGAGGACTACCTCGACGGCCCCGAGATCTCGCTGTTCGTGCTGTCCGACGGCGTCGACGTGGTGCCGCTGGTGCCCGCGCAGGACTTCAAGCGCGCGCTCGACGGCGACGAGGGCCCCAACACCGGCGGCATGGGTGCGTACTCGCCGCTGCCGTGGGCGCCCGCGGACCTGGTCGACGAGGTGGTCGAGCGCGTCGCGCGGCCGACGATCCTCGAGATGTCCCGTCGCGGCACCCCGTTCTCGGGCGTCCTGTACGTCGGCCTCGCGCTCACCACCAAGGGGCTGCGCGTGGTCGAGTTCAACGCCCGCTTCGGCGACCCCGAGACGCAGGTGGTCCTGGCCCGGCTCGCGACGCCGCTGGCAGGCGTGCTGCTCGCGTCGGCGACGGGCACGCTCGGCTCGCTGCCCCCGCTGCAGTGGCGCGACGACGCCGCGGTGACGGTGGTCATCGCGTCCGGCGGGTACCCGGGCACGGTCCGCTCGGGCGACCCGATCACCGGCGTCGAGGACGCCGACGCGCTCCCGGGCGTGCACGTCCTGCACGCCGGCACCGCCCTGCAGCTCAACGCGCCCGGCGACGACGACGACGTGATCGACGGTGCCCACCTGGTCTCCGCCGGCGGCCGTGTGCTCTCGGTGGTCGGCGTCGGCCGCGACCTGGCAGCCGCCCGCGCGGCGGCCTACGCGGGGGTCGAGCAGATCGAGCTGCCGGGCTCGCACCACCGGTCGGACATCGCGGCGGCCGTGGCGGACCTCCCGCTCGTCTAGCCCGTCAGCGCGCGCACCTCGGCGACCACGTGCCCCACGGTCCGCCCCGCGGTGTCGACGACGGTCGCCTCCGGCCACGGGTCGAGCGCGCGTGTCGACACGTCGGCCCAGGTCGGTTGCCGGTGCCCCGGGATGTCGGCCACGCGCTCCTCGACCCGCCGGCGGTGCTCGACGGGGTCGGAGCAGACCACGAGCACCTCGACCAGCCGCGCGCCGGCCTCGTCGGCCACCGCCTGCCAGCCCTCCTGGCTGGCGCGCACGGGGTTSACGSAGTCSGCGACSACSGGCAGCCCGAGCCGCAGGTTGTCSAGSGCSACRCGSGCSCCGGCGGCGTAGCCGGCTTCTCGGGCGTCCGGCACGGCCAGGGACGACTGCACGATCGCCTGCTCGAGGGTGTCGACGCGGACGTGCACGGCGCGCAGCTCGCGGGCCAGCGCGCGGGCGAGGGTGGTCTTGCCGGACCCGGGCAGCCCGCCGAGCACCACGAGCAGGGAATTGTCGGTCATGGGTGCCATCATCGCGGGATGGCCACCACCACGTTCGAGTACGGCGACGGCTCCTGGGGCGGCGATGTCGCGGCGACCCCGAGCCTGCGCATCGAGGTCCAGGACGGCGACATCGCCACCGTCGACTACCGGCCCGCCCCCGAGGGCCTGGGCCGGTTCTACCTGGGGTTCCAGCCGCGGGACTTCTTCGACGACCCGGCGGAGAGCGACCCCGTCGACCTGGCCGCCGAGGCGGAGGCCTTCGCCGAGTGGGCGCTGCTGGTCGGCGCCGTCGACGTGGAGGCCAAGCACGTGCGGCGCCTGCTGGCCGAGGCGCACGTGGACGAGCCCGAGGACACGTTCGTCGAGGAGACGGTCGAGCGGCTGGTGCGGCTGGTCGGGCTGCCCATCCCGGAGGGGCTCGAGGGCGGCGGCGAGGTCATCTGATCCTGCACACTTAGGCCCGTGACCTCTGCGCTCCCTGGCTGGACCCACACCTACTCGGGCAAGGTCCGGGACCTCTACGTCCCCGACGGCTCGGCGCTGACGTCGGACCTCGGTGACGTCGTCCTCGTCGTCGCCAGCGACCGGGTCTCGGCCTACGACCACGTGCTCAGCCCGGGCATCCCCGGCAAGGGCGTCGTGCTCACGCAGCTCAGCCTGTGGTGGTTCGAGCAGCTGGCGGACCTGGTGCCCAACCACGTGGTGTCGACGGACGTCCCGTCCGAGGTGGCCGGCCGCGCCATGATCTGCCGACGCCTGGAGATGTTCCCCGTCGAGTGCGTCGCGCGCGGCTACCTCACCGGCTCGGGGCTGGCGGAGTACCGGGTGTCGGGGTCGGTCACCGGCATCGCCCTGCCGGACGGCCTGGTCGACGGATCCCGCCTGCCGGAGCCGATCTTCACGCCGGCGACCAAGGCCGAGCTGGGGGAGCACGACGAGAACGTGCCGTTCTCCGCCGTGGTCGACCAGCTCGGGTCGACCACCGCGTCGTCGCTGCGCTCGTCGACCCTCGCCGTCTACGCCCGGGCCGAGTCGATCGCGCGCGAGCGCGGCGTGATCCTGGCCGACACCAAGCTGGAGTTCGGCACCGACCCGACCACGGGCGCGATCACGCTGGGCGACGAGGTGCTGACCCCCGACTCGTCGCGGTTCTGGCCGGCGGACCTCTGGGAGCCCGGCCACGCCCAGCCCAGCTTCGACAAGCAGTTCGTGCGCGACTGGCTGACGTCGGACGCCTCGGGCTGGGACCGCGCGTCGGATGCCACGCCGCCCGCGCTGCCCGCCGACGTCGTCGAGCGCACCCGCGACCGCTACCTCGAGGCGTACGAGCGCCTGACGGGATCTGCCCTGGTGGTGTGACCTTTCGCTCACCCCGCGCGTGAGGGATCGGCATCGAGCAGAGGTTAGGCTTACCTCATTCTGAGCCACCTCCTGCGGCTGTGCCGGTGGCCGACCCCGAACGAATGGGAGCACCCGTGCGCATCGCGCGCCTCTCGGTCCTCGTGGCCACCGCGACGGCCGTCGCCCTCACCCTGACCGCCTGCGGMGGCGCGTCGGACGACGCCGGCGCGGAGCCCTCGGCGACGGACGCCGCCTTCCCCGTCTCGATCGACTCCGCCCTCGGCACCGCGGAGATCACCGCGAAGCCGGAGCGTGTCGTGACCCTCGGCTGGGGCGCGGCGGACATCGCGTTCTCGCTGGGCACGACGCCCGTGGGCATCGAGTCCGACACCTGGGGCGGCGACGCCGACGGGTACGAGCCCTGGTTCCGCGAGGCCGTCGAGAAGGCCGGCGACGAGCTCCCGACGACGATCGCCATGTACCCCGAGCTCGACGTCGACGCCGTCGTCGCGCTGAACCCGGACCTCGTGCTCGCCCCGCAGTCGGGTCTCGACCAGGCGACGTTCGACCAGCTGTCGGCGTTCGTGCCGGTGGTCGCGTACCCCGGCGACGCGTGGCAGACCTCGATCGAGGACCAGGTGACCATCGCCGCGAAGGCCCTCGGGGTGCCGGACAAGGCGCAGCCGCTGCTCGACGAGCGCCAGGCCGCCATCGACGCGGCCGCCGCGGCGCACCCGGAGCTCGCCGGCACGACGTTCGCGTACGTGTACGGCGGCGACCAGCCCGGCGCCCTGTCGGTGTACCTGCCCGGCGACCCGCGCGTGGAGCTGCTCACCGGCCTGGGCATGACGCTCGCGCCCTCGGTCGCGTCGCTGACCGCGTCGCCCGGCACGTTCGTCGCGACCCTGGGCCTGGAGAACGCGGACCAGCTGGACGACGCGCAGATGCTCTTCACGTGGTTCAACGACGCGGACGAGCAGGCGTCGACCGAGGCGCAGCCGCTCTGGGCGCAGATCCCGGCGTTCGCGTCGGGCGCGTACGTGCCGATGCTCGACCCGCAGCTGGGCATGGCCGTCACGGTGGCGACGCCGCTGAGCGTGCCGTGGGCGCTCGACGCCTACCTGCCGCTCATCACCGCGGGCGCGGCGAACGTCGCCTCGTAGCCTTCACCCCGTGAGCATCGCCGTCGCACGAGCCCCGCACGCCACCCGCGCGCGGGGCTCGCGCGCGCTCGGGCTCGCGCTCGGCCTGGTCGGCGCGGCGGCGCTGCTCGTTCTCGTGGTGGGGCTCAGCATCGCGATCGGGTCGAAGCAGGTGCCGCTCGGCGAGGTCTGGGCGGCGTGGCGGCACCCCGACGGGTCGTACGTCTCGACGGTCGTCGCGTCGCGGATCCCGCGCACGGAGCTCGGGCTGCTCGTGGGGGCCGCGCTCGCGGTGGCCGGCGTGGTGATCCAGGGGCTCACGCGCAACCCGCTCGGCGACCCCGGGCTGCTCGGCGTCAACGCCGGGGCGTCCGCCTCCCTGGTCGTCACGGTCGCGGTGCTCGGCGGCGCCGCCGGTCGGTCCGTGTGGGCCGCGGTGCCGGGTGCGCTGTTCGCGGCCGTCGCGGTGTACCTGGTGGGGTCCGGGGGGCGACGAGCGACGCCCGTGCGGCTCGTGCTGGCCGGCGCGGCCGTGTCCGCCGTGCTCGTGGCGCTGGTCGAGACCATCACGCTCGCCAGCCCGACCATCTTCGACACCTACCGCTACTGGGTGGTCGGCTCCCTGGCCGGGCGGCCGCCCTCCACCGTCGGGGCCGTGCTCCCGTTCATCGTCGTCGGGCTCGTGGTCTGCCTCCTGCTCGCCCGGCAGCTCAACGCGCTCGCGCTCGGCGACGAGGCCGCGACCTCTCTCGGCCTGCGCGCCGGCCGGACCCGGCTGCTCGGCGCCGCCGGCGCGACCGTGCTGTGCGCCGCAGCCGTCGCCGCCGTCGGGCCCATCGCGTTCGTCGGGCTCGCCGTGCCGCTCGTGGTCCGCGGGTTCACCGGCGGCGACCATCGCTGGCTGCTCCCGTACTGCCTGCTCCTCGGTCCGGTCCTGCTGCTGGCCTCCGACGTCCTCGGGCGCGTGGTGGCCCGGCCCGGTGAGCTTCCCGTCGGCGCGGTGACGGCCTTCGTCGGGGCGCCGTTCCTCATCGCGGCCGTGCGCCGGGGGAGGGTCGGCCTGTGACCGCGGTCCTGACGCTCGGACCGTCGGTGGTGCTGCTGCGCCGCCGCCGACCGGTCGTCGTCTGCCTCGTCGCGCTCGGGGTCGTGCTGGTCACCATGCTGGTCACGCTCGCCGCCGGGGAGCTGGGCATCCCCCTCGCGGAGCTGCCGTCGGTCGTCGCCGGCCACGGCTCCCGCGTGCAGGAGTGGGTGCTCTGGACCAACCGGCTCCCGCGGCTGCTGGTCGGGGCGGCGGCGGGTGCCGCGTTCGCGGTGTCGGGCGCGATGTTCCAGTCGGTCACGCGGAACCCGCTGGGCAGCCCCGACGTCATCGGTCTCGGAGCCGGCGCCGCCGCGGGTGCCGCGGCCGCGGGGCTGCTGTGGCCGGGCGTGGTGCCGGTGCCGATCGGGGCGCTCATCGGCGCCGGGGTCGCGATCCTCGCGGTCTACCTCGGGTCCGGCGCCGGGTTCCGGGCGCCGCTGCGGATGGTGGTCGTCGGCATCGCGGTCGGCGCCATGTCGCTCGCGTTCGTGCAGCTGGCCCTCGCGCGGGCCACCCGGCAGGACGCGCAGGTAGTCGCCGCGTACCTCAACGGGAGCCTCGCGGCGCGGTCGTGGGCGGACGTCGTGCTCATCGCCCTGGCGCTCCTGGTGCTCCTGCCGGCGGCGCTGGTGCTCACCCGGCCGATGCAGCTGGTGGAGATGGGCGACGAGGCCGCCGTGGCGGTCGGCGTCCCCGCCGACCGGGTACGGACCTGGGCCGTGGTCGTCGGCGTGCTGCTGATGGCCGCGGCCGTCACCGTGAGCGGGCCGATCGCGTTCGTCGCCCTCACCGCGCCGCAGATCGCGCGCCGGCTGACCCGCTCGACCGGGCCCGGCATGGTCGCGGCGGCGTGCTGCGGGGCCGCGGTCCTCGTGGTCGCCGACCTGATCGCGCAGTACGCCGTGCCCGGTGTCGTCTATCCCGTCGGGGTGGTCACGGCCGCGCTCGGCGGCGTGTACCTCGCGGTCCTGCTGGTCCGCGAGTGGAGAAGGAGTGCCGCGTGAACGGTCCACCGCTGGAGGCGTCGGGCCTGACCCTGGCCTACGACCAGCTCGTCGTCGCCACCGACCTGTCGGTGCAGATCCCGCCGTCGTCGTTCACGGTGATCATCGGCCCGAACGGCTGCGGCAAGTCGACCCTCCTGCGCGCGCTCGGCCGCACCCTCACGCCGCGCGCTGGTCAGGTGCTGCTCGACGGCGTGCCCATCGCGTCGCTGAAGAGCAAGGACGTCGCCCGCCGCCTGGCCCTGCTCCCGCAGAGCCCGATCGCGCCCGAGGCGATCACGGTCGGCGACCTGGTGGCCCGCGGCCGGTACCCGCACCAGGGGCTCCTCCGGCAGTGGTCCGCGGCGGACGCGGTCGCCGTGGCCGACGCGCTCGCCGCGACCGAGGTCGCCGACCTGCGTGACCGGTTCGTCTCCGACCTCTCAGGGGGTCAGCGGCAGCGCGTGTGGCTGGCCATGGCCCTCGCGCAGCAGACCGACCTGCTGCTGCTCGACGAGCCGACGACGTTCCTCGACATCGCCCACCAGTTCGAGGTCATGGACCTCTGTGCTCGGCTGCACGAGGAGGGGCGCACGCTCGTCGCGGTGCTGCACGACCTCAACCAGGCCGCCCGGTACGCCACCCACCTCATCGCGATGAAGGCCGGCGTGGTCGTCGCCGAGGGGCCGCCGGCGTCCGTCGTCACCGAGCCGCTGGTCCGCGAGGTGTTCGGGCTCGCCTGCCGCGTGGTGCCGGACCCCGAGACCGGGACGCCGATGGTGGTGCCGGCCCGCCGCGACGCGCACGTGCGGCATCCCGCGTAGTCGCTAGCCCGTCTCGTCGGGAATCGCGTACACCGAGATCGTCGGGCCCACGAGGCCACCCCGGGCGACCGCCGCGGCGTACCGGCCGAGCCGCCAGACGTTGAGCGGTTCGACGACGGACGCGGCGGGCTCGGCCTCCGGCGTCCACGTCGCGACGAGGGGCAGCTGATCGGCGATCGCKCGGTACACGGCCTGCTGCTCGGCGTACTGGTCGTCGGCGAAGTACCGGTCGTACATGGCGCTGCTCACCACGACAAAGCGGGCGTCCGGCGCACCGTCGACCACGACGCGCCCGTCCTCGAGCTTCACGTGGTCGGTGACGTTGAGCGTCCCGCCAGGCAGCAGCGGCGAGTATCCGTCGTAGACCGCCGTCTGCGCCGTGATGCCGGCCGAGGCGAAGTCGGCCATCGCGACGAGCCGGGAGTCGTGGCCCAGCAGCCTCGCGGACTCGGCGGCGGTCCCCGCGAGGAGGTTGAGCGCCGTGGCCGCGAGCAGGACCGACGCCACCGCGGTCAGAGCCGGCCGGCGTCGTCGACGCACCAGCGCCACCGCGCGGTCGATGCCGATGGCGGCGAACAGGAGCGGCGAGAGGTAGATCGGGAGGCCCCAGCGGTCCCAGTGCAGCGGCAGGGCGCTCAGCGCCACCCAGAAGGCGACGCCGAGGAGCAGCGGCGCGGCGAGCCACTGGCGCTCGCGGACGCACGCGACGACCCCGAGCACGGCGGCTGCCAGCAGGACGAGGCCGGCCCCGACGGCGAGCGACCAGGCGTAGAACCCGACGTTGCCGGCCCACCCGAGCCCGTCCGCACCGAGGTGCCCGGTGCCGGACTGCGCCCGCAGCTGTTCGACGACCGCCGGTAGGTCGGTGATGAGGACGGGCGAGAACGTGAAGATGCCCGCGACGTACAGGAACGGCGCGGCGAACGCGTGCCGGAGCGCCCGCCACCAGTCACCGGTCCGGACCGCGGCGATCGTCACGACGAGCACGACGAGCGCACCGCCGATCGCACCCGGGTACTTCACCGTCGTCGCGAGCGCGACACCGAAGCAGGCGGCCGTGAGGTCGAGCCAGCCGGGACGCTCCAGATAGCGGATCGACGCGAGGATCACGGCGAGCAGGACGCAGGTCAGGGGCACGTCCGGCGTGGCGAACGACGACTCGGCGACGAAGGGCGGGAAGAACGCCACGAGGAACGCCGCGGCGACGCCGGCCACCACGCCGAACCGTCGGCCGACCCGATATGCGAGCACGATGGCGAGCACGGCGAACGCGACCGTGATCGCTCGGGACAGGGCCAGGTACGGCGTCGGGTTGACCGGGTAGTCGACCTCGGCCGGAACACCTGCGGTGACGTGCGCGTACACGCGGTAGGCCAGCGTGCTCAGCTGCATCTCGAGGTGGTCCGGCCGGAAGAAGTACGGCGGCTCGAAGGAGTTGCGCGTCGCCATGTCGATGGCGCCGTCGGTGATCACCCACTCGTCGGGGTGCAGCCGATACGGCAGTCCCCACTGCGTGCCGAGCAGCCGGATCGCGCCGCCGACCAGCGCGATCGCCGCGACGATCCCCGCCGGGAGCCACCGGGCCAGTCGGCCGGGGCGTGGCGTCGCGTCGCCGGCGCTCACGAGGCCAGCCGGACGTCGGCGAGGGTGGTCAGCGCGACCCATCGGGCCTGCTCGCCGAGCGCTCCGACCGGCGCAAGGACGTCGGCGTCCACGAGCGGTCCGAGATCGACGCCAGTGAGCTCCTCGACGTCGGCCACCGGCACCTGGAACGTGCGGAACGGTCCGAGCGGCGGCACCTCGTCGGCGGACTGGATCCCCGACACCAGCGACGACTGGTCGAGCACGAACGCCGCGGAACGCAGCTTCTCGTCGGCCGACCAGGCAGCCACCTTCCAGAACCGTCGAGGGATGCCGATGCCGCGGTAGACGGGGTCGTCGTCGGCGAGCACCGGTCCCGTGAACACCGACAGCCGGCTCCGGTTGGTCTTCGCGTACGTGAGCACGTGGTCCTCGAGGCCCACCCACAGCAGCTCGCCCTGGTTGAACTCCGACGCCTGCGGGGCGGCGTTGGGGTAGGCGAACGTGTCGAAGTTCGCCTGGCGCGCGACGACGAGGTCGCCCCAGACGGGATCCCTGCGCCGCACCAGGTGGCCGCGGTCGAGGTCGTTGCGCACGTAGAGCTCGGGACCGGCCTGCTCGTCGGCGGGCACGCGCGGGTCGAGGTGCCAGTCGTCGCCCCGCTCGAGGTCCACCAGCCGGGCGCCGTCGATGTTCACTGCGGTCGCCGCCGCGAGCCGGCGCGTCGGGTCGAGCAGCACGGTGAAGTGCGTCGACGGGAGCTCCCGGACCGTCTGCGCCGGCACAGGGAGCGGCACCGACGGACCGAGGAACGTCGAGTCGTATCCCACCTCTACCGTGCTCACATGGGGAAGGTACCGACTGCGCTGCTGCTCTGCTCCGCCCGCCTACCAGGTGGAGACGAACCGGTCGACGTCCTCCTCCACGACGGCCGCGTCGCCGCCGTCGGGACCGGTCTCGCCGACGCCGCAGGTCCGCACGCGTCGCGGGTCGAGCTCGACGGCCGATGGCTCATGCCGGGCCTGTGGGACGCCCACGTGCACCTCACCCAGTGGGCGTTGGCGCGCCGCAGGTTCGACGTCTCGTCGGCGACCTCGGCCGCGCACGCCGCGTCGCTCGCGGCCGCCGAGCCCGCACCAGCCCCGGGGACCGCGCTCGTCGGGTATGGCTTCCGCGACGGGCTCTGGCCCGACGTGCCGACCGCCGCCCTGCTGGATGCCGCCGTCGGCGACGTGCCCGTCGTGCTCGTCTCCGGCGACCTGCACTGCGCGTGGGCCTCGACGGCCGGGCTGCGGTTCCTCGGCGTGCAGTCCCACCCCACCGGCCTGCTCCGCGAGTCCGAGTGGCTCCCGTTGTCGGGTGCCGTGGACCACGTCCCCGACGACGTCGCCGACGCCCTGGTCGACGACGCGTCCGTCGCGGCCGCGGCCCGCGGGGTGGTCGGCGTCGTCGACCTCGAGATCGCCGACAACGTCTCCGTCTGGCGCCGGCGCGCCGCGGCCCGGCCCGGTCGGCACCGGGTGCGGGCGGGGGTCTGGGAGGAGTTCCTCGACCGCGTCGTGCGCGAGGACCTGCACTCGGGGGACACCATCGCCGGCCTGGTCACGCAGGGGCCGCTCAAGGTCATCACCGACGGCTCGCTGAACACCCGCACCGCCTACTGCCACGACCCGTACCCGGGGCTGACCGGCCCGAACGCCCGCGGGATCCTCGCGGTCCCGCCCTCCCGGCTCGCACCCCTGATGGGTCACGCGCGCCGGCACGGGCTGCGCTGCGCGATCCACGCGATCGGTGACGCCGCGAACGAGCTGGCCCTGGACGCGTTCGCCTCCTCCGGCGCGGACGGCTCGATCGAGCACGCGCAGCTGGTGTCGTGGTCCGACGTCGAGCGGTTCGCCTCGCTCGGCGTCGTCGCCAGCATCCAGCCCGAGCACGCGATGGACGACCGCGACGTCGCCGACCGGTACTGGGCGGGCCGCACCGACCGGGCCTTCGCGTTCGGCTCCCTGCACCGGGACGGCGTCCGGCTGGCACTCGGCTCGGACGCGCCGGTCGCGCCCCTGGATCCGTGGATCGCGCTGGATGCCGCGGTCACCCGGTCCCGCGACGGGCGCGACCCGTGGCACCCCGAGCAGGCGCTGGAGCGGCGGGTCGCGCTGGAGTCGTCGGTCGACGGGCGCGGGCTGGTGCCCGTCGTCGGCGCGCCCGCGGACCTCGTCGTGCTCGACGCCGACCCGTTGTCCGCGCCGCTGCGGGACATGCCGGTGGCGGGCACCCTCGTCGCCGGGGGCTGGACGCACCTCGCGCTCTGAGGTGGCCTTTCGCGTTGCTGTCTAGGCCTTGGTCCCCCGTCCGCGAGGATGGGCGCCATGCGTGCCGTGGTGATCGACCAGTTCGGTGTCCCTCCGACCCTGCGCGAGGTCCCGGCGCCGACCTGCCCCGCGGACGGCGTCGTCCTGCGGGTCATGGCCACCGGCGTGTGCCGGTCGGACTGGCACGGCTGGCAGGGTCACGACGACGACATCACGCTCCCGCACGTCCCCGGCCACGAGCTGGCCGGCGTCGTCGTCTCGGTGGGTCCGGACGTCCGCGCGTGGGCCCCCGGTGACGAGGTCACGGTGCCGTTCGTATGCGCCTGCGGCGCGTGCGCGGCGTGCCTCGCCGGCGAGCACCAGGTGTGCGAGGGGCAGCGGCAGCCGGGGTTCACCGACGACGGCTCGTTCGCCGAGCTCGTCGCCCTCCACCACGCCGACGTGAACCTCGTGCGGCTCCCGGTCGGCATGTCACCCGTCACGGCCGCGGGGCTCGGCTGCCGGTTCGCCACCGCCTATCGCGCCGTCACGGTCCACGGCCGGCCCGTTCCCGGCGACTGGGTGGCCGTGCACGGCTGCGGCGGCGTCGGGCTGTCCGCCGTGATGGTCGCGGCTGCCGCCGGGGCGAAGGTGGTCGCCGTCGACGTCTCTCCCGCCGCCCGCTCGGCCGCCCTCGACATGGGCGCGACCGTGGTCCTCGACGGGTCCGGCGACGTCGGAGCGCAGATCCACGCCGTCACCGACGGGGGAGCGGCCGTGTCCGTCGACGCCCTCGGCAGCCGCGAGACCGCCGCCGCCTCGATCCTGTCCTTGCGCCGCCGCGGCCGGCACGTGCAGGTCGGCCTCCTGCTGGGCGCGGACGCCGCCCCACCCCTCCCGATGGGCCGCGTCATCGGCTGGGAGCTCGAGCTCTACGGCAGCCACGGGATGGCGGCGCACGAGTACCCCGCGATGCTCGGCCGGATCGCCTCCGGCGAGCTCGACCCGTCCCGCCTGGTGGGCCGCACGATCCCGCTCGCCGACGCCCCCGGCGCTCTCGCCGCCCTGGGCTCCGGCACGAGCGGCCCGGGCATGACGGTCATCGTCCCCTGACGCGGCCACCTCGAGCAGCGGCGACGACCGTCACCGCCGCGAGGGCCCGCTGACGCTCGGCCCGCAMCGGGCCGACGGCCGTCACCGCCGGAGTGGCCCGCTTGCGCTCGGCTCGCTCGACCTCAGGTCAGCAGCGGCCTCGCCGCCGATCGGCTCCTCGATTCTCGTCGCCGTGGGTGCTTCGGCCACGTCCGAGTCGTCCACGGCGGGTTCCACCGTCGCGGCAGCTGCCGCTGTCCGCCGCCGAGCCGCCCCCCACTGCGTCAGCGCGACGCCCGCGAGGACCACTGCCCCACCAACGGGCTCGTACCAGTGCAGGCCCTCGTGCAGGACGAGCACCCCGAGCGTGGTGGAGACGAGCGGGATCACGTAGGTGACGCTCGCCGTCACGGTGGCGCCGGCGATGGCGAGCACCCGCCAGAACAGCACGTAGGCCAACCCGGTCCCGCCGAGCCCGAGAGCCAGCAGCGCCAGAGCGGGCGCCGGCGCGAGCGGGCCGGCCAACGGAGTCGAGACCGCGAACGGCAGGATCACGAGTGCTCCGACGGCGAGCTGGATCGCCGGCAGCGCCACGTTCGACAGGCCCGTGCTCGTGAGCCGTCGACGGCTCCACGCATTGCCCAGCCCGTAGCAGAACGTGGCCCCGAGCAGCATCAACCCGCCCGCCAGGTCGATGGCCCCCGAGTCCCACACGCCGAGCAGCACKGCGATGCCGCCGAACCCGATGATCAGCCCGCCGACCTGCACCCGGTCCGGCCGCTCCGCCGGCAGCAGCAGCGCGACGAACACCGCCGTGAACAGGGGAGTCGTCGCGTTCACCAGCCCGGCGAGCACGGAGCTGACCCGCTGCTCCGCCAACGCGAACAGCACGAAGGGGATCGCGGTCATCACGGCGCCCACCACGACGAAGTCGCCGATGCGTCGCCGCTCGACCCTGACCCGCTCGCGCCTGACCAGCAGGATCAGCCCGAGCATGGCGAAGCCGACGACGATCCGCCCGAAGGCGACCTGGGTCGGCGCGAACGTCTGGAGCGCCGTCGCGATGAACAGGAAGCTGCAGCCCCACAGGCCGGCGAGCAGCAGGTACGGGCCGATCCAGCCGCGCGTCGAAGGGGCCGGAGAACTCATGCGCGCATCATCTCCCGCGCCACCGACATCGACGTCCACCCGCATCCGCGAACGAGCCGTTTCGCGTACCGATGCGGTCGGGGACGTCGGACGACTGTGTCAGAAGGGTGGGTCGCCGAGTGGGACGGGTGTGGGTGGTGGGGGTTGGTGGGTGAGGAGGTCGGGGGTGGTGTGGATACGGGCGGGGTGGCGGGCGTAGGTCAGGCCGTGTCGGTCGGTCCAGGTGGAGACGCCGGTGGCGGGGTTGTAGGTGACGTTCCACCAGCCTTCGGTCTTGGCTTGGTGGTGGTGTTTGCACAACGCGTGCAGGTTCGCCTCGCACGTCTGCGGCTCGCCGTTGTGTTCGTCGCCCGGCCCGTGGGTCGGGTGGAGCTGTTCAACCGCGCCGCGGTGGTGGTCGTAGGGGGTGCGGTGGTCGAGTTCGCAGCGGGTGGCGGGTTGTCGACAGCCGGGGAAGGTGCAGGTCACGTCGCGGGCTTGCACGGTGCGGGTCAGGTCGGCCCCGGGGCGGTACGACGTCGTGCCGACGGCGCAGACCTGCCCGGTGGTGTCGGTCAGGACGCGGCGCCAGGTGCCGTCCTGGGCGAGCTCGCGGGCGACCTGCGCCGGGACCGGCCCGTACGAGCCGAGGAACCCGGGCGCGTCGTCCAGGCCGAGCAGCGTGGTGGCGGCGACGGACAGTTGGACGGCGACCCTCTGCCCGTGCTTGCGGGGCAGCGGTGTGCCGTCGGGGGTGGCTTGGCGGTCGAGGATGGCGGTGAACACGTCGCTGAACGCGTCCGCCCGGCGCTGATCCACGGTCCGGGTGTCGCCGTCCAGGGCGGCGTGCCCGGCCAGGGCGTCGATCGCGGTGAACGCCGCCGTCGCCTCCGCGGCGGGTAGGTAGGCGACCAGGCGGGCCATCGCGTCGGGGGCCAGGATGAGTTCGATGCCGCGGCGGTCGCGTTCGGCGAGGCGCCGCTTCTCCACGTGGGCGGGGTTGAGGGCGATCAGGGTGGCGCGCACGTGCCGGGCCAGCTGCGGCGCSGTCAGCTCCGCGGACCGCCCGATCGCGTCGTCGATCACCGCCCGCACCGCGTCCGGGTCCAGCCCGGTGCCGCCTTTGGTGACTTCGTCGAGGATGATGTCGATCTTGCGGGCCTCGATCGCCCCGGCCGCCCACGCGTCGCCCAGGGCGGGGTGYTGGGCGGTGCCCCASGCGCGCAGGAACACCATCTCCGCCGACCGCCTCGTGCACACCAGCGCACACGCCAGCTCGTCCGGGACATGCCGCAACGCATCCGTGGTGCGGGCCTCGATCTCGCGGACCACSACGGCTTGGGCGGCCTGCAGCATCGCGATCGCCTGCGCCATCCCCGTGACCGTGTTCACCAACGCCACGTCCGAGACGTCCGCCACGGGCACCGACGTCAACAACGCCACCAACTCAGCGACGTCCACCCCGGGCAGGGGAAAGTCTTCGACCGCACCCAGATCGATCACCCGCGCACCTGGTGCGGGCACGGGCGTGACACCCGGGCGCGCGCCGCGACCCGAATCCGCCCACACCAACCCCGACGACACGCCCGCGGCCGAGGACACGGACACGGACCCGGGCGCACCCGGGGACGACCCGGTGTCGGAGGTGGGCGAGGACGCGAACGCGGGCGCCGCGGCCGCTGTGGTCGGAGACGACGCGGGCGCAGCCGCGGAGGTGGGTGACGAGGCGGGCGCACAGGGCTTGGCGGCGGACCTGGGCGAGGGCCAAGCCTCGGAATCGTCGGAGGCAGACCAAGCTGCAGCCCCGGCCTGAGCCGTGGTCGGGGCAAGGGAAGGCGAGCCGGTGTCAGGTCGACCGACAGCGTGCGCAGCAGTACTGGCGACCTCGACCGCCTCCATCACCGCCGTCACCACGCCACCTCCACCGCACCAACGGCCCGATCCGGGCATAGAACAACTGTACGACCGACCACTGACATTCACCCCTGACCAGCACAAACGCGATTCACCCGCAGCGCGCCGGTCCGATCCGCCGATTCGCACGGAGGAGCGGCGGACCGAGATGGGTCCGGGACGGCGTCGAAGCGTCCGAGCGTCCGCACACCACGGCGGCGCGCCTCCTATGTCGGAACGTGCACGCGTGACGAGTGGATGGAGGAGCGGCGCTCGTCGGCGGAGCATCGACCCCGCGAAACCAAGCCCATCACCAGAGCGACGCCCAACCCCGAGCCCCCGCCGGCCACCGACTGAACGCCTGCGCGGACCCGCCCCGCGCACTCGCTAGAATCGCCGCGACCCCCACCGCCGCGTGAACACCTGGAGCCCCCCTGTGGGACGAGTCGTCGTCGATGTCATGCCGAAGCCCGAGATCCTGGACCCGCAGGGCAAGGCCGTGGCCGGTGCGCTGCCGCGGCTCGGCTTCGGCCAGTTCGCGTCCGTCCGTCAGGGCAAGCGGTTCGAGCTGGAGGTCGACGGGCCGGTGACGGAGGAGATCCTCGCGGCGGCCCGCGCAGCCGGCGAGCGCGTGCTCTCCAACCCGGTGATCGAAGACGTGGTCGCGGTCTACGAAGACACGCAGGACACGCAGGACACGCAGGACACGCAGGACACGCAGGACACGCAGGACACGCAGGACACCCAGGACACCCTGGACACACACGCATGACCCGCATCGGCGTCGTCACCTTCCCGGGCACGCTGGACGACCGGGACGCCGCGCGCGCGGTCCGCCTCGCGGGCGCCGAGGCCGTGAGCCTCTGGCACGGCGACGCGGACCTGCACGGGGTCGACGCGGTGGTCCTCCCGGGCGGCTTCTCCTACGGCGACTACTTGCGCGCGGGTGCCATCAGCCGGTTCGCGCCGGTCATGGGCGAGATCGTCGACGCGGCGCACAAGGGTCTGCCGGTCCTCGGCATCTGCAACGGCTTCCAGGTCCTCACTGAGGCGCACCTGCTGCCGGGGTCGATGATCAAGAACGACCACCTGCACTTCGTGTGCCGCGAGCAGGTCCTCTCGGTCGACAACGTCGACACCGCCTGGACCCGCGACTACACGGCGGGCGAGCACATCACGATCCCGCTGAAGAACCAGGACGGCCAGTACGTGGCCGACGAGCACACGCTGGACGAGCTCGAGGGCGAGGGCCGCGTGGTCTTCCGCTACCAGGGCTGGAACCCGAACGGCTCGCGCCGGGGCATCGCGGGCATCAGCAACGCGGCCGGCAACGTGGTTGGGCTCATGCCGCACCCGGAGCACGCCGTCGAGGAGGGCTTCGGCCCGGACGGTGCCAAGGGCCCCCGCACGGGCACCGACGGCCTGCGGTTCTTCACGTCCGTCCTCAAGGCCCTCGTCGGCTGATGGTGCTGGAGCTCGTCGACTGGGACCACCCCGACGCCGCACGGCTGCGTGACGCGCAGCAGGCCGAGCTCAAGAGCCTCTACGGCGAGGACGACATCGGCCACACGATGACCGGCGACGGCATCGCCGCGATGGTGGTGCTGCGGGTCGACGGCGAGCCCGTGGCCTGCGGCGCCATCCGTGACGCCTCCGACGACGACGGGCTGGGCCCGGGCGACGGCGAGCTCAAGCGCATGTACGTCGTCCCGGAGCAGCGCGGTCGGGGCCACGCGCGCGTGATCCTCGCGGAGCTCGAGCGCCTGGCGACCGAGCGGGGCTGGCGCCGGCTGGTGCTGGAGACCGGGGTGCTCCAGGTCGAGGCGATCGGCATGTACCTGTCGTCGGGCTACCGCTCGATCCCGGGCTTCGGGCCGTACGCCGCCGAGACGAGCTCCCGCTGCTTCGCGAAGGACCTCGGCCCGCGACCGGAGCGCACCAGGAGCGTCCGGACGGACCGCACCCTGACCCTGCGGCACGTGGACTGGAACCATCCCGACGCGGTCGCGCTGCGGTACGCGATGTGGCAGGACATCGAGGTGCGCTACCCCGAGATCATCGCCGTCACCCCCGGTGGCTTCGAGGCCGACGACCCGCGGCAGGGGATCGGCGACCTGGGCACGGTGATCGCGGACCTCGACGGCGTCCCCGTCGGCTGCGCGTCGCTGCGTGCCGCCCGGGAGGGCTACCCCGAGGGCTCCGGCGAGCTGAAGAAGGTCTGGGTCGACCCGATGGCCCGCGGCAGCGGAGCGGCTCGCGCGCTCCTCAACGCGATCGAGGACGACGCGCGCGCGGCGGGACTGCGCAGCGTGGTCCTGCAGACCGGCATCCGGCAGCCCGAGGCCGTCACCCTGTACCTGTCCACCGGCTACCGGCCGGTCGCGCCCTTCGGCCCGTACCGCGACGACGTCCTGTCGCTCCTCTTCGCCAAGGACGTCTGACCGACGAGTCTCGCATCGCGAGATTATCCGCTCGAACCCTGGTCAGGTCGTCGACCCCTTCCTACCTTGTGCGCGCCATCCCGAGCGACCGAGAGACCTGGCTCGTCGACGTCGCAGCAACCCCCCGGCCATCCGGGTGCGGGTGCTCCTGCCAGGACCGATGCGCCCGACGACCGGAAGACACGATGACCCTCCCTGACAAGCGCCCGTTCCCCGTCGCGATCGAGCTCACGGCGGCGGGCCGCCATCCGGCCGCCTGGCGGCTGAGCCCGACCGACCCCTTCTCCGCGCAGCACTGGGTCCGGCTCGCGCGCGGCGCCGAGGACGCCGGTGCGACCCTCGTCATCCTCGACGACAGCGCGGCCCCGCCCGTCGAGCGGCCCGGCGTCGTCGTCGGCAGCCTGGACGCCGTCGGCGTCGCCGCCGTGCTGGGTCCGCTGACCGAGAGCGTCGGCCTCGCCCCCGTCGTCCCGGTCACGTACCGCGAGCCGTTCCACGTGGGCAAGGAGATCCAGACCGTCGACCACGTGAGCCTGGGCCGGGCCGCGGTGCAGGTCGACGTGGCCGCGCCGGCGGGGGACAGCCGGGCCGGCGCCGAGGCGCTGCGGTACGACGAGCGCGTGCCGCGGGACCTCGCCGCCCTGTGGCGCGAGGCCGACGACGTGCTCGAGGTGCTGGGCCGGCTCTGGGACAGCTGGGAGGACGACGCGATCGTCCTGGACGCGGAGACCGACCGGTACATCGACCGTGACCGCATCCACGCCATCGACTTCGAGGGCGAGTTCTTCTCGGTGCAGGGCGCCTCGATCACGCCCCGCTCGCCGCAGGGCCGCCCCGTCGTGATCGTCCGGGGCGACGAGCCCCACGCCCGCCGGGTCGCCGCGCGCCGCGCGGACGTCGTGCGGGTTGCCGACGAAGCCACCGTGCCGCTCGTGCGGGCGGCCGCAGCCGAGGCCGGCCGCGAGGTCATCGTCCTGCTCGACGTGGACGTCCTCCTCGGTGCGTCCGACGACGACGCGCGCGCTCGCCACGAGGCCCTCGACGCGCTCGAGCCCTGGGCGACCGACGCGGTCGTCGCGGGCGTGGGGACGGCGGCGGCAGTCCTGCGCGACCTGGTCGACCGCTCGGGTGCCGACGGCCTCACGATCCGCCCGCTCGCGGTGACGAGCGACCTCCCGTTCCTGGCGGCCGCCCTCGACACCCGCGAGCGAGGAGAGACCCTCCGCGACTCCCTCGGTCTGCCCCGCCCCGCCAGCCGCTACGCGACCGCCCGCTAAGGACCCCCGATGACCAAGCAGATCCACCTCGCCGCGCACTTCCCGGGCGTCAACCACCACACGGTCTGGACGGACCCGAGCCACCACGCGGACACCCAGTCGTCGTTCGCGTCGTTCCAGCACCTCGCCGCCACCGCCGAGCGCGGGCTGTTCGACTTCGTCTTCCTGGCCGAGGGCCTGCGCCTGCGCGAGCACCGCGGGCAGCTGGTCGACCAGGACGTCGTCGGCCGACCGGACACCTACGCGGTCCTGGCCGCGCTGGCCGGCGTGACCACCCACGTCGGCCTCGCCGGCACCATCAACGCGACCTTCAACGACCCGTACGAGCTCGCACGGCAGTTCGCCACGCTCGACCACCTCTCGGGCGGGCGGGCCGCGTGGAACGTCGTGACGTCGTCGGACGCGTTCCACGGCGCGAACTTCCGCCGCGGCGGCTACCTCGCCTACCCGGACCGGTACGAGCGGGCCCGCGAGGTCGTCGAGGCCGCCCGGGCGCTCTGGGACGCGTGGGCGCCGGACGCGGTCGTCGCCGATGCGGCCTCGGGCGAGTTCGTCCGGCCGGGCTCGCTGGGCACCGTCCGCACGGGCGGCCGCCTGGTCGACGTCGAGGCGACCCCGACCCTGCCGCGGCCCCCGCAGGGCCACCCGGTCATCCTGCAGGCGGGCGACTCCGACGGCGGCCGCGAGCTCGCCGCGCAGGTGGCGGACGCGGTCTTCTCGCGGCACACCGAGCTCGCCGACGGCCAGGCGTTCTACGCGGACGTCAAGGGTCGCCTGGCCGGGTACGGCCGACGCCCCGAGGACCTGCTGATCCTGCCCGGAGCGTCGTTCGTGCTGGGCGACACGGAGGCCGAGGCCGAGGAGAAGCTGCGCGCCATCCAGCTCCAGCAGGTCCGGCCCAGCGTGGCGCGGTCGTTCGTCGAGCAGGTGTGGAACCGCGACCTGTCCGACTACGACGTCGACGGCCCGCTGCCCGCCGTCGACCCGCTGGTGGACGCCCCGTCGATCACGAAGGGCCGCGCCTCGCACTTCCGCGACCCGCTGGCCATCGCCCGCCAGTGGCGCGAGCTCTCCGAGGCGAAGGGCTTGTCCATCCGCGAGCTGGTGATCCAGGTCATCGGCCGCCACTCGTTCGTCGGCACCCCGCAGCACGTCGCCGCCGAGATCGACCGCTACGTGCAGGAGGACGCCTCCGACGGCTTCATCCTCGTGCCGCACCTGACCCCGCACGGGCTCGACGAGTTCGTCGACACGGTGGTCCCGCTGCTGCAGGAGCGGGGCTCGTTCCGCACGTCCTACGAGGGCTCGACCCTGCGCGAGCACCTCGGACTCCCGCCGGCCGACGCCTTCGGCCGCACTCTCGACGCCGATGTGAGGGCCAGCTGATGACGACCACGACCGAGCGTTCCGCCTTCGTCGCCGACTGGGAGGACTGGCACGCGACCCGCGAGGCCTACTTCCGGCAGCCGCACGGCTGGGTGGCGATCACGGCCCTGCACTGGCTCTCGGCCGAGCCGCGACCGCTCGCGGACGTCCCCGGGCTCTGGTCGGCGGACGGCGTCGTGCGCATCGAGGCGGTTGCCGACGACGGTCTCGTCCTGCCGGACGGCACGATCGTCGACGGCGTCGCCACCCTCGACCCGGTCGAGGGCGCTCCCGGCCTGCAGGTCCGCGCCGGTGACCTCCTCCTCGAGGTGGCCCGCCGCACCGGTCACGCGATCGTCCGGGTGCACGACCCGGCGGCCCCGCAGCTCGCCGCGTTCGACGGCATCCCGGCCTACACACCGTCGCCGGAGTGGGTGCTGACGGGCCGGTACGAGCCGTACGACGAGGCCCGCACGGTCACCACGGGCGCGGTCGTCGACGGCCTCGAGCACCACCACACCGCCGTCGGCACCGTGCGCTTCGAGGTGGCCGGGATCCCGCAGTCGCTGATCGTCTTCGACGGCGGCGCCCGCGGGCTCAGCGTGCTGTTCCGGGATGCGACCAGCGGCGTCACCACCTACCCCGCCTCGCGCACCCTCGCGCTGGGCCCGGTGGCCGACGACGGCACGGTGACGCTCGACCTCAACCGCGCCAGCAACCTGCCGTGCGGCCTGACGCAGTTCGCCACCTGCCCGATCCCACCGCCGGAGAACGTCCTGACGGTCGCGGTCGCGGCCGGGGAGCAGTGGGTCCGCTAGCGCTTCGAGGCTCGCACGCGCGCGATCTCCGCGAACCGCATCCACTCGTCCTCGAGCGCGGCGGGCAGCGCGACCCAGTCGTAGAACAGCCGTCCGCTGTCGCCCGGTGACCAGACCGTGACGCCGGGCAGCGCCAGCGCCTCCGCGTGCTCGGCGCTGTCCCGGCCGAGCTTGACCACCAGCCGGTCGCCGCCGACGTGCCCGGCGAACATGGTCGAGCCGACCTTGAGGATCGGGCGGCCCATCATCTGCGCGCGGGTGGCGCCGCGGGCGACCAGGTCGTCGGCGATCGCCTCGTAGTCGCTGTCCGTCATGGACAGAGCATCCCGCGCCCCTCCGACATGCGACAGCCGCGGGGCGTGCCTACGGTGGCCCGGCCGCCGCGGTCAGCAGCCCCGCGAGCGCGCGCCGTTCGAGGAGGACGCATGACGCACGACGACGACGTGGCCACGGTGGCCGGGCTGATCAAGGACGCCAAGATCGCGATGCTGACCACGGTCGGCGCCGACGGCTCGCTGGTGAGCCGGCCGATGGGTGTGCAGGACGTGGACTTCGACGGGGACCTCTGGTTCTTCGCCGACGCCGACAGCCACAAGGTGCACGAGATCGAGGCCGGCAGCCCCGCCAATGCGGCCTTCGCCGACTCCACCGCGTGGGTCTCGGTGTCCGGCCCGGCCGAGGTGGTCCGCGACGTGGCCAAGAACCGCGAGCTGTGGGGCGTGACGGCCGAGGCCTGGTTCCCCGACGGCCCGGAGACGCCCGGACTGGTGCTGGTGGTGCTGCGCGGCGAGACCGCGGAGTACTGGCACGCCAAGGGCGGACGCCTGACCACGGCGTTCAGCCTGGTCAAGGCCAAGGTGACCGGCGAGCGCTACGACGGCGGCGAGAACGAGACGGTCCGGCTCTGAGCGGTCACATCGACGCGACGAGGTTCACCAGCAGGGCGATGATCACGGTGCCGAACAGGTAGCTGAGCAGCGCGTGCCCGAGCGCGGTCCGCCGCATCGGGGACGAGCCGAGGTCGGTGTCGGAGATCGCGAAGCTCATCCCGACGGTCACGGCGACGTACGCGAAGTCGGTGTATCGCGGCGCCTCCGTCATGTGGAAGTCGATGCCGCCGGCGCCGTCGGTCAGGAACATCCGCGCGTACCGCAGCGCGAACACCGTGTGGATGGCGGCCCACGACGCCAGCACGCTGGCCAGCACCGCGATCGTGGGCAGCAGCTGGCCGATGTTCTTGTCCACCAGCACGACGACGACGCCGACCAGGGTGACGAGCGCCGCGAAGAGGACGACGGCGTGCGCGCCCCACCGGGTCGGCTCCTCGCGTGTCGCGTGAGACGCCGTCTCGTCGGGGTCCATCGGGGCGACCGCCGCCCACGTCCAGACGACGAAGACGGCCGCGACGGTCGCCCACCCGGCCAGCACCGCCGCGACCACGGACGTCCAGCCGACGATGATGCCGACGAGGACGCCTGCCAGCGCCCCGACGATCAGCCTGACCAGCGACGACGACGCCTTCATGGCGCCAGTGTTCCGCGCGAGGTCCCCCAGGTCGGGGAGGTGTCAGCCCGCGAGTGTGTCGAGCGCCTGCGTGAGGTCGTCGATGAGGTCCGCGGGGTCCTCGAGGCCCACCGACAGCCGCACGGTCGACTCGGCGATGCCGACCGCCGCGCGACCCTCTAGGCCGAGCTTGCGGTGCGTCGTCGTCGCCGGGTGCGTGACCATCGACTTGGCGTCGCCGAGGTTGTTCGAGATGTCCACGATCCGCAGCGCATCGAGCACGCCGAACGTGACCTTCTTGGCGACGTCGGGCTGCGCGCTTTCCGGCACCGCGAGGTTGAACGTCACGACGGTGCCGCCGCCGGACTGCTGGGCGAGTGCGAGCTCGTGCTGCGGGTGCGACGGCAGGTACGGGTAGCGGACCAGCGACACGCCCGGCTGCTGCTCGAGCCACGTGGCCACCTGCAGGGCCGACGCCGTCTGGTGCCGCACGCGCAGCGACAGCGTCTCGAGGCCCTTGAGCAGCACCCACGCGTTGAACGCCGACAGCGACGGCCCGGTGTTCCGGATGAGCGTCTGCACCGGACCGTGGATGTACTCGTCCGTGCCCAGGATCGCGCCGCCGAGCACGCGCCCCTGCCCGTCGATGTGCTTGGTCGCCGAGTACACGATCACGTCCGCGCCCAGCTCGAGCGGCCGGGACAGCACGGGCGTCGCGAAGACGTTGTCGACGATGACCGTCGCACCGGCGGCGTGCGCGAGCCGGCTCACCGCCGCGATGTCGACCAGGTCCTGCATGGGGTTGGACGGCGTCTCGAAGAACACGACGTCCGCCGGCGTCGAGAGCGCCTCCTCCCACTGCGCGAGCTCGTGCCCGTCGACGTAGTCGGTGCGCACGCCCCACTTGGCCAGGATCTCCTCGAAGATCACGACCGTGGACCCGAACAGCGCTCGCGCGGACACGATCCGCGACCCCGACTGCACGATCGCGGCGAGGGACGTGAAGACGGCCGACATGCCCGACGCGGTGGCGTAGGCGGCCTCGGCGCCCTCGAGCAGGCGCAGGCGCTCCTCGAACGTGGACACGGTCGGGTTGCCGTAGCGCGAGTAGAGGAAGCGGTCGGCCTCGCCGGCGAACGCGGCCTCGGCCTCGGCGGCCGCGTCGTAGACGTAGCCCTGCGTGAGGAAGAGCGCCTCGGAGGTCTCCTGGAACTGCGAGCGGACCAGCCCGCCGCGTACGGCGAGGGTGTCGGGCCGCAGGTCGGTGCGCGGGGCGCGGCGGTCGTCCCAGTCGGCGGGGCCGGGGACGCGCCGGGGGC
>NZ_JBFULZ010000025.1:0-29949 GCF_054049635.1 Cellulomonas sp. P5_C6
CGCCCGGATCAGGTGGTCGGACGATCGGGGATCGGTCGACCGTGATCGTCGTGCGGTCGATCGGTCGGAGGTCGTCCGACCGGTCTGGTCCCGGCCGGCCGCACCCCGGGTGGGGAGGCGGCCGGCCGGAGCCGGGATCAGTTCAGCGCGTCCTCGATGAGCTTGTCCGTCGCAGCGGCAGTCTCCTTGACGTCCGCACCGGTGGCGAGCTTCTGGAAGAAGTCCTCCAGGATGCGGTCACCCTCGACGTCCGCCCACTTCTCGGCGGCCGGCGTGAGCTTGGCGTTGAGGGCGGCGGCGACGGCGGCCTTGGCGTAGACGTCGTCACCCATGGAGGCGGCGTAGTCCGTGTTGCCGGGGATCAGGCCGTTCTGGCCGAGCATGTTCTGGAAGTCCTCCGTGAACATGATCTTCAGCAGGCTCTTGGCCAGCTCCGGGTGCTTGGACTTCGCCGCGATGGCGATGTTCGAGCCACCGGCGAAGCCGTTCGCGTACGAGCCGGCCTCGATGCCCGGCAGCGGGAAGATGCCGGTGTGCTCCTCGTTGCACTTCTGCTGGTCCGCGAGCTTGGCCTTGGCGGCGTCCGACTTGTCGTCAGCGGCGACACCCTGGTTGCACTGCGGCAGGTCGATGCTCCACCGGGCCCACGTCGGCGCGGAGAACATGGCGGCCTGGCCCGCGTTGAACGGGACCCACGGCTCGTTCGAGTCGCTGTCGGCCGGSGCGTKCGTCGCGTTSKYGAASAGGTCCTGGACCTCCTCGAGACCCTTGATGGACTCGGGCGAGGACAGSGCACCCTTCCAGGTGTCGCCKTCCTGSACCGCGAGGTCRCCACCGTTGGTGTAGATCCACGCGGCGCCGTTGTACCAGTCCTGGCCGGGCAGCCAGAAGCCGGACTGCGTGTCCGTCTGGAGCTTCTTGGCGACCTCGGTGAACTCGGCGAGCGTCGTGGGGACCTCGACGCCGGCCGCCGTGAACGCGTCCTTGTTGTAGAACACGGCACGGGCACCGGAGTAGTACGGAGCGGCGTAGAACTTGCCGTCCGCGCTGCCCGCCGCGACGAAGCCGGGGAGCAGCTTGTCGCCACCGAGCTCGTCGTACATGTCGGTGATGTCGGCGAACGCGCCGGCGTAGGTGAAGGTCGGCGACTGCGTGTTGCCGATCTCGACCACGTCGGGGGTCTGGTCCTCGGAGGCCAGCGCGGTCTGCAGGCGCGGGACCAGGCCGTTCCAGTCCTGCTGCTCGATGACGAGCTTGGAGCCCGGGTTCTCGGACTCGAACGTCGTCGTGAGGTACTCACGCAGCGCGTCCGGGGTGTCCGTGCCGTTGAGCCACAGCTTGATCGTGGCGGGCTCGGGCGTGCCGGCGGGCGTGCTGGCCGAGTCACCGGCGTCGTCGCCGTTGCCGCAGGCCGCGAGCGTGAGCGCGGCCGCCACGCCGACGGCCGCGAAACGTAGGATCTTCACGTTGGGGTTCCTCCCGTGAGCGAGGCGAGCACCGGGTGGCGTCGCCGGGTGGTTCTTCCGACCTGCAGTGGGCCGGCTGGGGGTCGTCACGAGACCCCCAGCTGGCCTGACAGGACCAGGACTGCCGCACCAGCGAGAGCCCCGTCCTCGTCGAGGGATCCCATCCGCAGCGCCAGCCCGTGCCCGATGACGGGCATGGTCCGGGAGCGGACGGTGGCGAGCGCCGAGTCGCGCAGAGGTCCGTCCAGCAGCTCCGGCGGACCGGAGAGCAGGACCTCGGCGAGGTCGAGCGCACTGACGACGGGTGCTAGGGCGATGCCCAGCAACCGTCCGACCGACGCCAGGGCGGCGTCGGAGTCTTCGGGAGACAGACCGGCGGTCCGGCGGCGCAGGGCCGGGACGCTGAGCACGGTCTCGAGGCAGCCCGAGCGGCCGCACGCGCAGTCGAGCGGGGGCTCGTCGCGCACGTCGCCGTCCACCACGGTGACGTGGCCGATCTCGCCCGCGGCGTGGTGCCGGCCGAGCACGAGCGCGCCGTCGACGACGATGCCCGCTCCGACGCCCTGGCCGATGGTGACGACCATGCAGCCCGACCCGGCGGCGCCGCCGTACGTGAACTCCCCCAGCGCCCGGGTGTTGGCGTCGTTGGCCACGTGCACGGGGACGCCGAGCGCCCGCGTGAGGTCCGCGGCGAGCGGGAGGTCGAACCAGCCCCGGTTGGGCGCCTGGACGACGGTGCCCGCGAGGTCGATGACACCCGGGGACGCGATGCCGACGCCGATGACCGGGCGGGTCGCGGCGGCGAGCAGCTCGCGGCACAGCTCCTCCACGAGCTCCGCGKCGGCGGCACCCGTGCGGCCCTCCAGGGCGACGGAGCGGCGCACGACCACGCCGCCGACGAGCGTCATCACGGCACCCAGCAGGCGGGAGTCGTCGGTGAGGTCGACGGCGACGATCTGGAAGTCCGACGTCCGCATGCCGACGAGGGTGGCGGGCTTGCCCACCTTGCCCTCGGCGCGGACCCCGAGCTCCTCGACCAGGCCCTCGGCGATCAGGTCCGCCACCAGACCGGACACCGTCACGCGGGTGAGGCCGGTGCTGCGGGCGATGTCGGCGCGGGACGCCGGGCCGATGTGGAACAGGTGGGCGAGCACGAGCGACCGGTTGTGCGCACGAGCGTGCTCGGGCAGCACCTTGCCGGTCGGGCGCAGTGCCCGACCGACTCCGCGTGCTGCCGCGAGGGGCTGCGTGGTCGCTGTCACGTTTGTTAGTAGACCTTCCTTACTAATCGAAGTCAACTCACTTCTGTGACCGTGACCACATCGTGACCGGACGTTCACAATGGGGACTCATCCCGTCATCTCGTTGTGACGTTTCAGTCCGCCCCGGTGGGAACGCGTCCACGCCGATGACGTGCAGCGACGCTCCCACCTGCGGGAACGCCGGGAACAGGCGCCGCGGTCGATGCGTTCGCATGGTCATGGAGCTCGGTCTGTACACGTTCGGCGACGTCCACCCCGACCCGGTCACCGGGGCTCAGGTCTCCCCCGGCCAGCGCATCCGGGACGTGCTCGAGCGCGTCCGGCTGGCCGAGGAGGTGGGCCTCGACTACGTCGGGATCGGCGAGCACCACCGCCCGGACTACGCGATCTCCTCGCCGTCCACGGTGATCGCCGCGGCCCTCGCGCAGACGTCCCGGCTCACCGTCGGCAGCGCGGTGACGGTGCTGTCGACCGAGGATCCCGTCCGCGTCTTCCAGCAGTTCGCGACGATGGACCTGCTCTCCGAGGGCCGGGTCGAGCTGCTGGCCGGTCGAGGCTCGTTCATCGAGTCGTACCCGCTGTTCGGGGCGTCGCTCGACGACTACGACGAGCTCTACGACGAGAAGATCCAGCTGCTCCTGCGGCTCGACGAGTCGGAGCGCGTGACGTGGAGCGGCCGGTTCCGCTCCGCGCTCGACGACGCCCTGGTCCTCCCCCGCCCGTTCGACCACCCCGGTCGCGGGCAGCACCTGCGGATCGCCGTCGCCACCGGCGGCAACCCCCAGTCGTCGGTGCGCGCGGGCGTGCTCGGGCTGCCCATCAGCTACGCGATCATCGGCGGGCAGCCCGCCCAGTTCGCGCCGCTGGTGGACCTGTACCGGCGCGCGCACGCCGAGTCGGGGCACGAGGCGAGCGACCGCTTCGTCTCCGTCGCGGGCATGGGGTTCTTCGCCGAGGACGGCAAGGCGGCCCGCGACTTCTTCTACCCGTACTGGCTGGAGTCGATGCGCCGGATCTCCTCCGAGCGCGGGTTCCCGATGCCCAACCGCATCTCCTACGAGGCGCAGGCGGCCCGCGGCGGCGCGTACTTCGTCGGCGAGCCCGAGCAGATCGCCGAGCGGATCGTCGCGCTGCACGAGGTCCTGCACCACGACCGGCAGTCGTTCCAGATGGACCTGTCCGGCGTGCCGCAGAAGGAGTCGCTGCGGTCGATCGAGCTGCTCGGCACCCGGGTCGCCCCGCTGGTCCGCGAGGCCCTCGGCTAGCTAGCGGCCCATCCGGCCCGTCTCGAACGCCCACATGGCGAGCTCCACCCGGTTCCGCGCSCCCAGCTTGTCCATGAGGCTGCCGAGGTGCGTCTTCACCGTGCCGAGGCTGATGTGCAGCTCGTCGGCGATCTCCGAGTTGGTCCGCCCCCGCGCCACGGTGAGAAGCACCTCCTCCTCGCGGCCCGTCAGCGGGGCGATCGGCTGCGCCGCGGGCCGCCCGTCGCCGCCGGCCGCGAACGTCGCGAGCAGGCGGACCGTGACGTTCGGGGCGATCAGGGCGTCGCCGGCGGCGGCCGCGTGCACCGCCTGGACCAGCAGCTCGGGCCCCGCGTCCTTGAGCAGGAACCCGCGCGCACCCGCCTTGAGCGCCCCGTGCACGTACTCGTCGAGGTCGAACGTGGTGATGACGACGACCGCCAGGGGGTCCGCGACGTCCGGTCCGGCCAGCCGCCGCGTCGCCTCGATGCCGTCCATCTCGGGCATCCGGATGTCGAGCAGGCACACGTCGGGCCGCAGCTCGCGGGCCAGCGCCACCGCCTGACGCCCGTCGCCGGCCTGGGCGACCACCTCGATCCCGGGCTGCGCGGCCAGGATCATGGCCAGGCCGGTCCGCACGATCTCCTGGTCGTCGGCCACCAGCACCCGGATCGTCATCGCGTCGCCCGCTCCTCGGTCGTCATCGCGCCGCCCCGACCTTCGGCAGCACGGCCTCGACGGTCCAGCCCCGCTCCGCGCCGGGGCCGGCGTCCAGGGTCCCCCCGAGCAGCGCCGCTCGCTCGGTCATGCCGACGATCCCGTACCCGTACCCGGTCCCGCCCCGCGCCTGGACCTCGCCGTCGTCCGACACCGTCAGGCGCACGCAGTCGTCGTCACCGGCGACGAGCACCCGGATCCGGGAGGCGTGGCGGGCGTGGCGCAGGGCGTTGGTGATCGACTCCTGCGCGAGCCGGTACACGGCGACGCCCACCGCGGGACGCAGGTCGTCCAGCTCCCCCGACAGCTCCAGCTCGACGCGCGGCGGCCCGTCCACGGCCTTGGCCAGCCGCTCGATGTCCGCGATCCCCTGCTGCGGGGCCAGGTCCGCGGCGGCTCCACCGTCGCGCAGCGTGCCGACCATGAGCCGCATCTCGGTCAGCGCTCGCGAGGCCTCGGCCTCGATGAGTCGCAAGGCGTCGACCGCGGCGTCGGGATCGGTGGCCGCCACGACCCGGCCCGCCTGCGCCCGGACGGCGATCGCCGAGACGTGGTGCGCGACCGTGTCGTGCAGCTCCCGCGCGAGCTGCTCGCGCTCCCGCAGGCGCACCTGGTCCTGCTCGCGCAGCCGCGACGTCGCGACGAACCGCACCCAGGCGCCGATCGCGGCCGGTGACAGCAGGAACACGATCTCGAGCACCGCGTCGCCGATGCCGGTCCAGTGTCCGGCGACGCCCAGGGCCAGCGCGACCACCACGACGGCGAGCCCGAGCACGACCTCGCGTCCGCTCCCCCACCTGACCAGCGCGTACGGCACCAGCAGGATGCACACCGACGTGTACAGGCCCCACTCGCCCGCGCCGGCCACCAGTGCCGCCGCATCGACGACGGCCAGGCCGCCGAACACGACGACCGCGACGGCGAGCGGGTGCGTCCGCCGCCACAGGAGCGCGAGCACGGTGACGACCGCGACGACCGTGGACGCGGCCTTCCACGTCACGTCCTGGCRTTGCACGGTCTCGAGGACCGCGGCCGGCACCAGCAGCCCGACCAGCACCCAGTCCCGCCAGACGCGCGCCGGCGCGCCCGGCGGTCGGGGCGCCGTCCACAGCGGACGGAGGGCGTCGGGGATCACGCAGGCAGCCTAAGCACCGCCCGCACTCCGCCGGGTCGGCCGAACGGCCTACTCCCTGACCCAGCCCAGCGCGCCGCGGTGGCGGACGGAGTCGCTCGCGCACCGGATCCCCTCGGCGAGCGCGCCGAGGAACGGCTGACCGGCGGCGAGCGCTGCGGMGGTGGCGCCGTGCAGCACGTCCCCGGCGCCGAGGGTGTCGACGACGTCCGCGGTCTCGACGACCGGTGGCTCGATCGAGGACCACGAGACGTCGCCGTCGTCGGTCGCGACCCGCACCCGCACCGGACCAGCGCCCGACGAGCGGGCGACCACCCGCGGCCCGAGCGCCGCGACCCGCCCGAGCAGCTCGTCCTGAGTCGCCGGCTCCCCCGGGAGCCCGAAGTCCGCCGAGAGCACCGCGTGCTCGACGACCGCCAGCAGGCGGTCCAGCCCTGGCTTCCAGCTGCCGCCGTCGAGCAGGACCGGCACCCCACGTCGACGCGCCTCTGCCGCGAGCGCCGCCCCCGCCTCGAGATGGTGCCCGTCGACGAGCACCGCGGTCGCACCGTCGAGCACGCCGGCCGCCGGCGCGGGCAGGTCGGCGGTACCGGTCGCGTTGACGGACACGACGGCCCGCTCCCCCGTCGCCGCGGTGACCAGCACGGTCGAGACGGCCGGCGACCCCGGCAGCCCGTCGAGCAGGTCGACCACCTCGACGCCGGCGTTCGCGAGCCCGTCGCGGACCAGGTCGGCCACCAGTCCCGCCCCGAGCGCCGTCACCAGCCGGGTGCGGACCCCGAGCGCGACCGCGGTCGCCGCCGCGTTGGCCGCAGGGCCGCCGAACGTCACCTCGAGGCTGCGCGCGACCACCTTCTCGTCGGCCCCCGGGAGGCGGTCGACCACCTGCACGACGTCCAGCGTCGCCAGGCCGCAGCAGACGAGGAGGGCGCTCATCTCAGGCGACGCGCTCCGCGACGACCGGGCGGTCCACCAGCAGGAACGTCGCGGCACCGAGCACCAGCGCCGCCACGACCACCGCCGGCCAGGCGCCGATGACGTGCCCGAGCAGGTGCGATCCCGCGACGCAGACGGCGCCTACCAGGACCACGGCGCACACCCGCCACCAGCCGGCGGACCGGGCCCGGACCGCGCACCACACCACGCCCGCCACCAGCACGACGCCGCCGAGGGCGCGCACGTCGGTGAGCTCGGCGACGGCGAAACCGACCACCAGGGTCAGGGCGGCGATGACGGCGGTGGGGAGGCGGGACATGCGCCACAACCTAACCGGGCACGACGCCGTCGCCGGACGCGTGGCCACGGACCGCGGTGCGAGCGGTCCCGCCCGCGCAATACGGTGGACCCGGCGCCGTCGCGACCACCGCGCGCGCACCCCGACCCGCTCGAGAGGGAAACACCGTGTCCACGCAGCCCATCGACGCCACGACCACGACCGCCTGGCAGGAGCTGAGCGTCCACGAGTCGACGCTGTCGCCCGACCTGCGCGGCTGGTTCGCCGCCGACCCCGAGCGCGCCACCCGTCTCACGCTCCCGCTGGCCGACCTCACGGTCGACCTGTCGAAGAACCTGGTCACCGACGAGACGCTGGCGCTGCTGGTCCGGCTCGCCGACGAGGTCGGGCTGGCCGACCGGCTGCAGGCCATGCTGCGGGGCGACCACATCAACGTGACCGAGGACCGCGCCGTCCTGCACACGGCCCTGCGCCGCCCGCCCGGCGCCTCGCCGTCTCTCGCCGTCGACGGCCAGGACATCGACCGCGACGTGCAGGCCGAGCTGACCACGATGTTCGCGTTCGCCGACAAGGTCCGCTCCGGCGAGTGGACCGGCGTGACCGGGTCGCGCGTCCGGACCGTCGTCAACATCGGCATCGGCGGCTCCGACCTGGGTCCGGTCATGGCGTACGAGGCGCTCAAGCCGTACGTGCAGGACGGGCTCGAGGTGCGGTTCGTCTCCAACATCGACCCCAGCGACCTCGCGGAGACCGTCAAGGACCTCGACCCGACGACCACGCTGTTCATCGTCGCGTCCAAGACGTTCGGCACCCTCGAGACGCTGACCAACGCGCGCCTGGCCCGCGACTGGCTCTGGGAGCAGCTGCGCACGGCCRACGACGACGAGTCCCGCAACGCGGCCGTCGCCAAGCACTTCGTCGCGGTCTCCACGGCGCTCGACAAGGTCGCCGCGTTCGGCATCGACCCCGCGAACGCGTTCGGTTTCTGGGACTGGGTGGGCGGCCGGTACTCGGTCGACTCGACCATCGGCACGTCGCTGGCCATCGCGATCGGGCCCGACGGCTTCCGCGACTTCCTGGCCGGCTTCCACGCCGTCGACGAGCACGTGGCCACGACGCCGTTCGCGCAGAACGTGCCCGTCCTCATGGGGCTGCTCAACGTCTGGTACGTCAACTTCCTCGGCGCGCACACGCACGCCGTGCTGCCGTACGCGCAGTACCTGCACCGGTTCGCGGCGTACCTGCAGCAGCTGACCATGGAGTCGAACGGCAAGTCGGTCCGCTGGGACGGCACCCCGGTCACCACGCAGACCGGCGAGGTGTTCTGGGGCGAGCCCGGCACCAACGGCCAGCACGCGTTCTACCAGCTCATCCACCAGGGCACGCGGCTCATCCCCGCCGACTTCATCGCCGTCGCCAACCCGGCGCACCCGCTCACCGACGGTGGCGTCGACGTGCACGGCCTGTTCCTGGCCAACTTCTTCGCGCAGACCAAGGCCCTGGCGTTCGGCAAGACCGCCGACGAGGTCCGCGCCGAGGGGACCGCCGAGGACATCGTGGCCGCGCGCGTGTTCTCCGGGAACCGCCCGACCACGTCGATCCTGGCCTCGTCGCTCACCCCGAGCGTCCTCGGCCAGCTCATCGCGCTGTACGAGCACATCACGTTCGTGCAGGGCGTCGTGTGGGGCATCGACTCGTTCGACCAGTGGGGCGTCGAGCTGGGCAAGAAGCTCGCGCTCGAGATCGCCCCCGCCGTGCAGGGGGACGCCGCCGCGCTCGCCGCACAGGACCCGTCCACCCGCGCGCTGATCAGCAAGTACCTCGAGCTCCGCGACTGACGAGAGCCGCTGCCGCACACGCGCGCGGCCGGCGGCGCGCGGCTACTCCGCGAAGCGCGCCGAGCGCTCCACGACCACGCCGTGGCCGGCCTCGGCGTCCCACATGTAGACGGTCTTCCCGTCGATGAGCACGTGCTCGGCGCGTGAGGTCACGTCGAGGGGATCGCCGGACCACACGACGATGTCGCCGTCGAGCCCGGGCGCCAGCGCGCCGACCCGCTCGTGCAGGCGCAGGAACGTCGCCGGGTTCACGGTCAGCGCCTCCAGGGCGGTCTGGCGCGGCAGCCCCTCCTTGACCGCGAGGGTCGCCTGGTGGACCAGGAAGTTGATGGGCACCACGGGGTGGTCGGTGGTGATGGCGACCCGGACGCCCGCGGCGGCGAGCGTGGCCAGGTTGGCGATGGCCCGGTCGCGGAGCTCGACCTTGGACCGGCTGGTGAACATCGGGCCGAAGATCACCGGGATGTCGCGCTCGGCCAGGACGTCGGCGATCTTGTGCGCCTCGGTGCCGTGGTTGATGACCAGCCGGTACCCGAACTCGTCGGCCAGCCGCAGTGCCGTCGCGATGTCGTCGTGCCGGTGGGTGTGCTGGTCCCAGGCGAGCTCACCGTCGAGCACGCGCGCGAGGGTGTCCATCGCCAGGTCCGTCTTGAAAGGCTCGCCCTTGGTCGCCGCCGCCGACCGCGCGGCCCGGTAGTGCTGCGCCCGCGTGAACGCCTCGCGGATGACCAGCGCGGTGCCCAGCCGGGTCGACGGCGTCTGCTTGCGCTCCCCGTACACCCGCTTCGGGTTCTCCCCCAGCGCCGACTTCACGCTCACCGAGGCCGAGATCACCTGCTCGTCGACCGTCCGCCCGCCCCACGCCTTGATGGCCACGGACTGCCCGCCGATCGGGTTGCCCGAGCCCGGCTTCACCACGATCGACGTGACGCCGCCGCTCAGCGCGTCGCGGAACCCTTCGTCGTCGATGTTGATCGCGTCGATCGCCCGGACCGCGGCCGCGTTCGGGGTCGTCATCTCGTTGGTGTCGTTGCCGGCCGCCCCCTCGCCCTCCTCGTGCAGGCCGACGTGCCCGTGCGACTCGACGAACCCCGGCAGGACCCAGCGCCCGGTGGCGTCGACGATCCGCGCGCCGTCGGGGACCTCGACGTCCGCCCCGACCGCCGTGATGCGCCCGTCGACGACGAGGACCGTGCCGCCCTCGATGGGCTCGGAGGCGACGGGCACGACATAGCCGCCGGTCACGGCGACGATCTGCGAGGAGGAGGTCATCGCTCCACCGTATGACGACCGGCGGACGGCCGTCGCGCGCGCCCGAGCGCCCGACCATGTGCTTGTCGACGCCATCGGTCCGAATGAGGTCGACAACGACATGGTCGACGGATGTCGCGCCGCCGGGGGCCGGCGACCGCCTCGGTCGGACGGCGGGCTCAGCGTCCGTCGGCGGTCGTGAGAGGCTCGGGYCGTGGCTGAGGTGACGCGTGCGCGCGTGGACGCGTGGACCTGGGCGGTGCGGCTGTTCGCCACCCGGTCCGCGGCCGCGGCGGCGTGCCGCGCCGGGCACGTGCACGTCAACGGCGAGCGCGCCAAGCCCGCGACGATGGTGGTCCCGGGCGACGAGGTGCACGTCCGCGGCGGCGAGCGCGAGCGGATCGTCGTCGTGCAGCGCACGGTGGTGAAGCGGGTCGGCGCGCCGGTGGCGGTGGCCTGCTACCTCGACCGCTCCCCCGCGCCGCTGCCGAAGGAGCACGTGGTCCCGGGCGAGCGCGACCGCGGCGCGGGCCGTCCGACCAAGCGTGACCGGCGCCTGATCCAGCGGCTCAAGGGCCGCTGACCTGCGGCGCGATCCCGAGCCGGCGCGCGAGCGCCATCGAGTCGTAGGGCGCGCGGACCTTGGTGTCGTTGTCGAAGTACACGAACACGTCCCGTCCGGCCGCCGCGGGACCGGGTCCGGCGAGCGTCCGCGCGCCCGCCGGCTCGTCGCCGGCGGCCCACGCCCGGACCTTCGCCGCCCATCGGTCGAGGGACTCGTCGTCGTACCCGCTGGCGTACAGCTCGGTCTCGCCGTGCAGGCGGACGTAGACCAGGTCGGCGGTGACGTCCTCGATCACGGGCCACCGACCGGCCGCGTCCGCGACCACCAGCCCGATGCCGTGCTCCCGGAGCAGCTCGACGAACCGCCGGTCCTCGAAGCTGGCGTGCCGGACCTCGAGCACGTGCCGCAGGGGCCGGTCCTCGTCGGTGCTGGTCAACGCCCGGTCGTCGAGCCGCTCGTCGTGCTCGGTGGTCAGCTCGGCCGCGGCGGCCGTGCTGCGCGGGAGGAGCTCGAAGAAGGCCGCGAGCCGGTCAGGGTGGAAGCCGAGGTTCGGCGGCAGCTGCCACAGGACGGGGCCGAGCTTGGGTCCGAGCGCGAGGACTCCGCTGGCGAAGAAGTTGGCCACCGGCACGCGCACGTCTGCGAGCTTCTTGAGGTGCGTGACGAACCGCGGACCCTTGACCGAGAAGACGAAGTCGTCGGGCGTCTCGGCGACCCAGCTGCGGTAGCTCTCGGGGCGCTGGAGCGCGTAGAACGAGCCGTTGATCTCGATGGAGGTGAGCGCGCGCGACGCGTACTCGAGCTCGCGACGCTGCGGCAGGTCGGCCGGGTAGAACACGCCGCGCCAGGGTGGGTAGCGCCAGCCGGAGATCCCGGTGCGGATCGTCATGCAGGCAGTGTGCCGTGCTTCGTCGCGCGGGGACGGCGGCGCATAGTGGAGGCGTGATCCCCGCGCCGACCAACGAGCACGCGTGGCTCGCGTCGGTCTACCGTCCGGCGGCGCCGGTCGACGTCCGGCTCACCCTCGGGCCGCTGCGGCGCGGTGCGGGCGACCCGGCGTGGTGGTTCGCCCCGGACGGGTCCGTGTGGCAGGCGACGTCGACCCCGGACGGCCCGGCCACCCGGCACCTCGTGCGACGCTCGGACGGGATCCACGCGACCGCCTGGGGACCGGGCGCCGAGCGTGCCCTGGCCGGCGTGCCCGGGTTGCTGGGCGCCGGCGACGACCCCACGGGCTTCGACGCCGCCCTGCACCCGGTCGTCCGCGAGGCCCACCACCGGCTGCCCGGGCTGCGGATCCCGCGGTCGGCGAACGTGCTCGAGGCGCTCGTCCCGGCCGTGCTCGAGCAGCGCGTCGTCGGCCTCGACGCGAAGGCTGCCTGGCGCCGGCTGGTCCTGCAGCACGGCACGCCCGCTCCCGGACCCGCCCCGCGGACGCTGCGGGTGCCCCCGACGGCCGAGACCTGGCGCGCGGTCCCCGTGTGGGACTGGCGACGGGCCGGCGTCGAGGAGCAGCGCGCGGGCACGGTCGCGCGGGCCGCCGCCGTGGCCCACCGGCTCCAGGAGGGCGTCGACCTGCCGATCGCCGAGGCGCGGCGACGCCTGCTCACGGTGCGCGGCATCGGCCCGTGGACCGTCGCCGAGATCACGTCGCGCGCGCTCGGCGACGCGGACGCCGTCTCCGTCGGCGACTTCCACCTGGCCCACCTGGTCGGCTGGGCGCTGACGGGCCGGCGTACCGACGACGCCGGGATGCTCCGCCTGCTCGAGCCGTGGGCCGGTCATCGGCAGCGCGTCATCCGCCTGATCGAGATCACCGGCGCGGCGAACGCCCCCCGCTTCGGGCCGCGCGCACCCCGCGCGCGACCGTTGCACTGAGATTGGTCGCCCGCGAGTGTCGATCCGGGCGCACCGGGTTCGTCCAACAGATGACAGCCCGACCTTCCCCGAACCGGAGGACCCATGCGCTTCCTGCTGCTGATCTGTACGGACACCGAGCCCGACACCGACCCCGGCGACGACATCCGCGACTGGGTGGCCGAGAACGACCGGCGCGGCCTGACCGTCGAGGGCGACCGCCTGCGGCCGGTCGAGGACGCCCGCACCGTCCGGGTCCGCTCGGGCAGGCTGCTGGTGACCGAGGGCCCGTTCGCCGAGACGCAGGAGCTCATCGCCGGCTTCGACGTCCTCGAGTGCAAGGACCTCGACGAGGCGCTGGAGCGGGCCGCCGCCCACCCGATGGCCCACGCCGGGCGCATCGAGGTCCGGGCGACCTGGCCGTTGGGGCTCTGAACCCCCGGGCAGTTCTCCTGAACGCGAAAGACGTCGACCCCGCAGGGTCGGCCCGCACAGACTGTGCACACCGTCCGCGCCGACCACGTCGGCCGCGCCACATCCTTCCTCCCGCACCCTGAGGTGACCGCTGTGACCGACGAGACCCTGACCACCACCCATCCGCCGTCGGGCGCTGCACGCGAGGACGCCGTGCCGGACAACGGCCCGCGCGACCGCCTGGCCGTGCGCCTGCTGCTCATCTCGACGTTCGTCGTCATCCTCAACGAGACGATCATGGGCGTCGCCCTGCCCCACCTGATGACCGACCTGGACATCCCCGCGAGCACGGCCCAGTGGGTCACCACGGCGTTCATGCTGACGATGGCGGTCGTCATCCCGGTGACCGGCTTCGTGATCCAGCGGTTCACCACGCGGACCACGTTCATCGCCGCGATGACCCTGTTCAGCGTCGGCACGACGATCTGCGCGCTGGCGCCCGGGTTCGGGACGCTCATCGCCGGCCGCGTGGTGCAGGCCGGCGGCACCGCGATCATGCTGCCCCTGCTCATGACCACCGTCATGACGGTCACCCCGCCCGCCAGCCGCGGTCGCACGATGGGCAACATCTCCATCGTCATCTCGGTCGCCCCGGCCATCGGTCCGACGATCTCCGGCCTGGTGCTGAGCGTCCTCGACTGGCGCTGGCTGTTCGCCCTGGTGCTCCCGATCGCGGTCGGCGCCCTCGCGCTGGGTGCCATGCGCCTGCCGAACCTCACCGAGCCCAAGCTCGCGCGCGTCGACGTCGGCTCGGTCATCCTGTCGGCGTTCGCGTTCGGCGGCCTGGTCTACGGGCTGAGCGGGCTCGGCGCCGCGGCCACGACGGGCATCTCGACCGTCACGTGGGTCTCGCTCGGGGTCGGCGCCGTGTCCCTCGCGGTGTTCATCTGGCGCCAGACCCAGCTGCAGAAGGTGGACGACGCCCTGCTCGACCTGCGGACCTTCTCGTCGTCGACGTTCCGCATCTCGGTCGGCGTCATGGCGATCAGCATGATGTCGCTGTTCGGCACGCTGATCCTGGTGCCGCTGTACGCCCAGACCGTGCTCGGGCTGGAGGCGCTGCAGACGGGCCTGCTCCTGCTGCCCGGCGGCCTGCTCATGGGCGTCCTCGCGCCGAGCGTCGGGCGCGCCTACGACCGGTACGGCCCGCGGCCGTTGCTGGTGCCGGGAGCCGTCGTGGTCAGCGCCGGGGCCTGGGGCTTCACGATGCTGGGCACGACGAGCTCGTCGTGGCTGCTGCTGGCGTCCCACGTGCTGCTCAGCATCGGTCTCGCGCTGATGTTCACGCCGCTGTTCACCTCCGCCCTCGGGTCGCTGCCCGCGCACCTGTACTCGCACGGCAGCGCGGTCGTCGGCACGGTCCAGCAGGTCGCCGGTGCAGCGGGGACGGCGCTGTTCATCACGGTCCTCACGGCCCAGAGCGCCACGCTCGCGGCCGGCGGCGCGGACGTCCTCGACGCCACCGCCGGGGGCATCCACTCGGCGTTCCTGGTGGGTGCGTTCATCTCGCTGGCGGCCATCCCGGCGGCGTTCTTCGTGCGGGCGGCCCCGTCGCCGCACGGCTCCCCGGACGAGGCGTCGGACGAGATCCTGGCGGGTGAGGCGGCGCAGGTCGTCTAGCACTGGCTACGCTGGTGGCCCCCGGTGGATCCGACGCCGGGGGCCGCCGCAGCACCCAGGAGGACGTCCCATGAGCTACCCGGTGATCGAGCGTCGCGAGGGGTCCAGCGCCCCCGGCGGCCGCGCCCTGGCCGTCGTCTTCCCGGCCATCCTGTTCCTGCTCGGCCTCGCGCTGTTCACGGTGGCCTTCAACGTCGGCGACTGGGGCCCGTGGGTCTTCGCCGGCGGCATCCTGTCGATCACGCTGGCCTTCGCCATCCCCACGACGATCCTGCCGGCCCTCGAGGACCGCTGACCCTCAGTCGGCCCGGCGCCACCACCGGCGCCGCACGGTCGGCTCGACCGGCTCCACCGTCACCGCGGGCGTCCGCCGCGCGTGCCACTGCCTGACCTCGAGCTCCACGTCGCGCAGCGGGGTGACCACGGGCGGGCCGCCCATCAGCTGCCGTCGCGCGGAGACGATCCGCGCGTTGAACTCCGCCAGCGCCTCGCGCACGTCCTTCTCGGACCGCAGCGCGTCGAGCCGCCCGACCAGCGCCGCGTCGTCCTTGCGCAGCTGGATCGCCTCGGGCAGGACGCCCGTGATCTGCTCGCGCGCGATCAGCGCCTTGAGCCACCAGTCCGGGTCGTGCTGGGTGCCGATGCCGGGGATCGGCTTGCCGGCCAGCGGCAGGTCGTCGAACTCCCCGCGGGCGATCGCCTGGTCGATCACCACGTCGACCCACAGGTGCCTGTTCTCCATCCGTCCGACGGCCTGCGGGGGGCCGTCGGCCGCGTCGGGCGCTCCGTCGCGTGCGGCGTCGCGGTCGGCCCGGTACCGGGCCGCGTCGCGCACGGGGTCGTGCTCGGTCATCGTCACCTCCGCGGGCTCGTGGGTCCCAAACTACGTCGAGGCACCCCACCGCGGCAGCCGGAGCTCCGCCCGCAAACCCCCGAGGTCGGCATCGCCGAGCACCACGTCCCCGCCCTGCTCCCGGGCGATCTCACGGGCGATCGCGAGCCCGAGGCCGCTGCCGCCCGCGTCCCGCTCACGGGCCTCGTCGAGCCGCACGAACCGCTCGAACACCCGCTCCCGGTCGCCCGGGGCGAGCCCGGCGCCGTCGTCGTCCACCCGCACCCGGCCGTCGGTCACCACCACCTCGACCTGGTCGACGGCGTGCCGCGCTGCGTTGTCGACGAGGTTGCGCAGCACCCTGCCCACCGCCATGGCATCCCCCCGGGCGTGCCCCGCCCCCGACACGGTGACGGCCACCGCCCCACCGGGCCGGACCACGTCGCGGGCCACGGCGAGCAGGTCGAGCTCCTCGTGCACCAGCGGCGTCGAGCCGACGCGCGCGAGCAGCAGCAGGTCGTCCACCAGCACCTGCATGCGCAGCACCTCGCCCTCGAGGTCGGCCGCGAGCTCCTCGGTCCCGTAGGAGGTCGGGTGTGCTCGCGCGACCTCGATGCTCGTGCGCAGGGCGGCCAGCGGGGACCGGAGCTCGTGCGCGGCGTCGGCGACGAACGCCCGCTGCCGGGCCGCGCCGGCCTCGAGCCGGTCGAGCATCGAGTTCAGCGTGCGGGCCAGCGCCCCGAGCTCGTCGTCCCGGTCGGGCACCGGCAGCGACCCCGGTCCGCCCGACGACGCGACCTGGGCGGCCCCCCGGCGCAGCTCCTCGACCGGCCGCAGCGCACGGCCGAGGATCACCCACACCACGAGGGCGAGGGTCAGGGTGAGCAGCGGCACGACGACCACGAGCGCCAGGCGGAGCGCGTCGAGCACGCCCTGCACCTCGGTGAGCGGGACGCTCGCGACGACCGTCGCCGGCTCGCCCCGGTAGGTGGTGGGCTGCACGGCGACCCGCGCGACGTCGTCGTACGCGCTCTGCTCCGTGGTCGAGACACCGCTGAGCCCCGCCAGCTCGCCGATCGGGAGCACCGGCAGGGTCCGGCTCGCGTTCGGGGACGTGGCCAGCACCGCGCCGTCGGCGTCGATCAGCTGCACGATCTCACCCGGCTCGGCCACCGGGAGCGTGTCGGGCAGCCGGTCGTCCGACGCCAGCGCCGCCACGGTCGCCGCGCGCTCGCGGACCACGTCGGACAGGACGTCCACCCGGGTGCTCCGCAGGACGACCGTGAGCGCGACCGCACCCACGACGAGCGCCACGCACAGCGCGCCCGACGCGAGCACGGTGAGCCGCAGCCGCAGGGACGCGCCCCGACGGACGCCGGCCGGCACCGCTAGCCCGCCACGCGGTACCCGGCGCCGCGGACCGTCTCGACGACGTCACGGCCGAGCTTGCGGCGCAGGTAGCCGACGTACACCTCGACGACGTTGACGTCCTCGCCCGTGCCGTCCCACACGTGGTCGCGCAGCTCCACCTTGCCGACCACGCGGTCGGCGTGGTGCATGAGGTACTCCAGCAGGGCCAGCTCGCGGGTGGTCAGCGCCACCGGGTCGCCGCCGTGGCTCACGCTGCGCGTCGCGGGGTCGAGCACCAACGTGCCGACCGTGAGCACCGGCGGGCGGACCTGACCCTGCCGCCGCAGCAGCGCGCGCAGGCGCGACACCAGCACGACGAACGCGAACGGCTTGGTCAGGTAGTCGTCGGCCCCCACGTCGAGGCCGTCCGCGACGTCGTACTCGCCGTCCTTGGCGCTGAGCATGAGCACCGGCGTCCACACGTCCCGCGCGCGCAGCTCGGTCACGACGTCGTACCCGTTGCGCCGGGGCAGCATGACGTCCAGCACGATCGCGTCGTAGGTGTCCTCGGAGGCCAGCTCGAGCCCCCGCTCGCCGTCGTAGGCCACGTCGACCGCGAACCCCTCGGCGGTCAGGCCGCGGTGCAGGGCGCGCACGAGCCCGCGCTCGTCGTCGACCACCAGGACCCGCACCTGGCCAGCATCGCACTGCCCGGACCACGGGGGCGCACGATGCTCTCAGCATGCCCTCAGCAGGCACGATGCACAGTTGGTCCTATGAACGAGTCCCGCCGCACCCTCTCGCCCCGAGCCCGCTGGGCCGTCCCCGTGGTCGCCGCCGTCGCGGTCGGCCTGGCGTTCGTCGCACCGCCGCTGCTCGCCTCCGCCGGCGACGAGGGCCTGCCGACGATCAGCCCCGAGGACCTCGCCGCCAAGGTGGCGTCCGCGGAGCCGTCGCCGCTGTCCGGGACCGTCGTCTACACCGCGCGGCTCGGGCTGCCTGAGCTCCCGTTCGGCGACGTCGGGGGCGCCGACCCGATCGCGCTGCTCAGCGGCTCGTCGACGATGCGCGTCTGGTCGGACGGCGGCGAGCGCTCACGTGTCGCGCTGCTGGGTCCGACGTCCGAGTACTCCGTGGTGCAGGACGGCCCGCAGGCGTGGACGTACTCGAGCACCGACGACGCCGTCGTGCACTACAGCCTCAGCGCCGCCGACGCCGCGCGCTACGACGACCTGTCGGCGCAGGCGCAGGCCGGCCAGCTGCCGGTCCAGAGCGACCTGCCGACGCCCGCCGAGGCCGGCCGCGAGGCAGTCGGGCTGGCCAAGGCGTCGTCGAGCGTGACGCTGGACTCCGAGACGCAGGTCGCCGGGCACGCCGCCTACCAGCTCGTGGTGACGCCGACCAGCCAGACGACCCTCGTCGGGAGGATCGTGGTGGCCGTGGACGCAAAGACCTCGACGCCCCTGCGCGTGCAGGTGTGGAGCAAGGCCGACACCCAGACGCCCGCGCTCGAGATCGGGTTCACCGACGTGTCGTTCGCGACGCCGGCCGACTCCGTCCTGGCGTTCTCGGCACCGGCCGGTGCGTCCACCCGGGACGTGGTCGTGCCGCTCCCCGAGGAGCCCGCCGCCACCCTGCCCGACGCCCAGACCCACCAGCTGCCCGACGGGGTGACCGTGACCGGCACCGGCTGGGACACCGTCGTGCAGTCCTCCGGGATCGACGTCGCCGCGCTGCTCGCCGGCGACCCGACCGCCGCCGCCGGCCTGCCCGGCGTCGACAAGTCGTTCGGCTCGCAGGGCGCCGAGCAGCTGTACAACGAGTTCGTGCCGAAGGACGGCTCGGGCGGCCCGATGGGCTCCCTCGACACGTCCGCGCTGTACGACGCGCTGACCACGACGGTCCCCGAGGGCCGGCTGCTCTCGTCGGCGCTGCTCTCCGTGCTCGTCACCGACGACGGCCGCGTGCTCGTCGGTGCGGTGCCCGGCGCGACCCTCCAGGCCCTGGCGGCGAAGTGACGGAACCGTCGACCGCGGCCGTGCCCCCAGCGGGCGCGGCCGCGCCCGACCTCGCGATCCGCACGGAGGGCCTGACCAAGCGGTTCCGGTCGGGACAGGTGGCCGTCGACGCGATCGACCTGCAGGTCCCGCGCGGGGCCGTCTACGGCTTCATCGGGCCCAACGGCTCGGGCAAGACGACGACGATCCGCATGCTGCTCGGCCTGGTGCGACCGACCAGCGGGCGCGCGTTCCTGCTCGGGTCGCCGATGCCCGAGGGCGGCGCCGTCGTGCTGCCGCGGGTCGGCGCGCTGGTCGAGGGCCCGGCGTTCCACCCGTACCTGACCGGCCGCGCCAACCTGGGCCGGCTGGACGCGAGCGACGCCACCGCGGACCCGGCGACCGCCCGCCGGCGGACCGACGAGGCGCTGGAGCGCGTGGGCCTGGGGGCCGCGGCGGCCAAGCCGTACCGGCAGTACTCGCTGGGCATGAAGCAGCGGCTCGGGCTGGCGGCGGCCCTGCTGCGGCCGCGCGAGCTGCTGGTGCTCGACGAGCCGACCAACGGGCTCGACCCGCAGGGCACGCGCGAGGTGCGCAACCTGGTGCGGGAGCTGGCCGACCAGGGCACCACGGTGCTGGTCTCGTCGCACCTGCTGGCCGAGATCGAGCAGGTCTGCTCGCACGTCGGGATCATGGGCCGCGGTCACCTGCTGATGCAGGGCGACCGCGCCGCGCTCACCGACCGCGGCGCGGCCCGGGTGTCGGTGCAGACGTCGGCCGACCACGTCGGGGCCGCCGCCGAGGTGCTCACCGGCCTGGGGGTGACCGAGGTCCGCGCCACCGGCGTCACCGTCAGCGGCCTGCTGAGCGGCGTGCCGCCAGAGAAGGTGTCGGCCGCCCTGGTGCACGCGGGCGTCGACCTGCTGGGCCTCGAGGTCCGCCGGCCCAACCTCGAGCAGATCTTCGTCGGCCTGACCGGGGAGGGCTTCGATGTCGCTCGTTGAGCTGGCGCCCCCGCGTCGCGGTTCGCTCCTGCGGCTCACCCGCAGCGAGCTGCGCCTGGTGCTGGGCCGACGCCGCAACCTCGTCCTGCTGTGCGGCCTCGCGCTGGTCCCGCTGCTGCTGGGCACGGTCCTGTTCCTCACGGAGGACTCCGCGCTGGACGGCCAGGGGCCCGGGTTCATCGGGCAGGTCACCGGCAACGGGCTGTTCCTGGTCGTCGCGTCCCTGTTCCTCTGCCTGCCGTTCCTGCTGCCGCTGACCATCGGGATCGCGTCCGGCGACGCGATCGCCGGCGAGGCGTCGACCGGCACGCTGCGCTACCTGCTGACCGTGCCCGTGGCGCGGGGTCGGCTGCTCGCGGTCAAGGCCGTCGGCGCGCTCGCGTTCGCGGCTTCGGCCGTGCTGGCCATCGCGATCGTCGGCCTGGTGACCGGGGGCGCCTACTTCGGGCTGCACGGCGTCACGCTGCTGTCCGGGACCACGGTGCCGCTGGGCGCCGGGGTGCTCCGGATCGCCGGCGTCGTGGCCTACGTGGGGCTCTCGATGACCGGGCTGGTCGCCGTCGGGCTGTTCTTCTCGACGCTCACCGAGGTGCCGGTCGGCGCCATGGCCGCGACGGTCGTGACCGCGATCGTCTGCGGCGTGCTCGACCAGCTGCCCCAGCTGCACGCGATCGCGCCCGCGCTGCTGACCCACCACTGGCTCGACTTCGCGGAGTTCCTGCGGCTGGAGCCCGACTGGGGGGTGCTCGGCCAGGGGCTCGCGCTGCAGGTCGCGTGGGTGGTGATCTTCGGCGCGCTGGCGTGGAGCCGGTTCACGACGGCGGACGTGTCGAGCTGACCGGACGACGGGTCGCGCCGGCGGCGTTCCGCTGAGGGCAGACGCGGCACGACGGCGCCCGGCCCGGATCGCGGGCTAGCGTGGCCGGAAGAGCTGCCGCACCATCCGGAGGACGCGATGACCCCGCACCTGACGCACCTCGAGCACCGGCCCGAGCCGCTGCTCCGGCGCCTCGTCGGCGCCATCCTGCGGGAGCACCGCGAGCGCGCCGGCCGCACGCTGCGCGACGTCGCGACGGACGCCCGGGTGTCGATCGCGTACCTGTCGGAGGTGGAGCGCGGCCGCAAGGAGGCCTCGTCCGAGGTGCTCGCCGCCGTGTGCCGGGCGCTCGGGCTGCGGCTCGTCGACCTCATCGGCACCGCGCACGCGCAGCTCGCGCTCGCCGAGGGTCGCGTCGTCGTGGACCTCACGGCACCCGCCCCGGGCGAGAGGGTCACCGCGGCGGCCGGGCGCGAGCTCGCCGGCGTCACGACGCTGACGGCCCGCGGCCCCATCCGTTCCGAGGACGCCCCCGTGCTCACCAGCATGAGCTCGCTGACGGCACGGGCCGACGCCGGCCGCCTCGGCGACGCGCTCCTGCTCGCCGCCTGAKCAGGGAGCACGCCGACCACCTCACGCCAGCGGAGGAACCTCCTTGAGCGTCGTCACCACGCGGTCCGCCAGGCCGTAGTCGACGGCCTGCTGCGCCGTGAGGATGAGGTCGCGCTCGGTGTCGGTGCGCAGCCGAGCCAGCGGCTGACCGGTGTGGCGGTGCAGGATCTCGTCCACCTGCTCGCGCAGCCGGCCGATCTCGCGGGCCTGGATCTCGAGGTCCGCCGCGGTCCCCTCCCCGCCGCCGGACGGCTGGTGCAGCAGCACCCGCGCGTGCTCGAGCACGTGGCGGCTGCCGGGAGTCCCGGCCGCCAGGAGGACGGCCGCGGCGGAGGCGGCCTGCCCGAGGCAGAACGTCGCCACGGTCGGCTTGATGTACTGGATGGTGTCGTACACCGCCAGCAGCGCGGTGATCGAGCCGCCGGGCGAGTTGATGTACAGGTGGATCGGCGAGTCCTGGCTCTCCGACTGCAGGTGCAGCAGCTGCGCGATGACCACGTTGGCGACGCCGTCGTCGATCTCGGTGCCCAGGAAGATGATCCGGTCGCTGAGCAGCCGCGAGTAGACGTCGGACGCCCGCTCCCCCGTGGGCCGCTGCTCGATCACCACGGGGATCGTGTACTGGCCGGCCATCACAGGCCTGCTCGCCGCAGGTGCGCGTCGGGGCGGACGTCGTCGAGGTGCTCCACGACGCGGTCGATGAACCCGTAGGCGACGGCCTCGTCGGCGGTGAACCAGCGGTCGCGGTCGGCGTCGCGCTCGATCGTCTCGACCGACTGACCCGTGTGCTCGGCGGTGAGCGACTGCATGGTGCGCTTCACGTGGGCCATGTTCTGCGCCTGGATGGCGATGTCGATGGCGGTGCCGCCGATGCCGCCGGACGGCTGGTGCATGAGCACCCGCGAGTGCCGCAGCGCGAACCGCTTGCCGGGGGTGCCCGCGCTGAGCAGGAACTGGGCGGCGCTCGCGGCCAGGCCCATCGCCAGCGTGGAGACGTCGTTGGGGATGAGCCGCATGGTGTCGTACATCGCGAGCGCCGCGCTGACGGAGCCGCCCGGCGAGTTGATGTAGAGCGCGATGTCGCGGCGCGGGTCCTCCGCGGACAGCAGCAGCAGCTGGGCGCAGACGCGGTTGGCGATGGTGTCGTCGACCTCCTGGCCCAGCACCACGATGCGCTGGTGCAGGAGGCGGGTGGACAGGTCGTCGTCGAACGGGCGGAGCGGTGGTGCCTCCGCGGCGCGGGCCGTGATCATGAGTACCTCCCTGGTCGGTGCGGGACTCCTCGACCGTGGCACGCGGTCGGGCCCGTCGACCCCCGGGTCTGCCGTGGGCGGATCTGCCGACGGCAGACGCGATTAGCCTCGAGCCGATGGAGGTCACGGTGCCCGCACTCCCGATCGAGCTGCGGTCCGACTGCGCGCGGTGCGTCGGGCTGTGCTGCGTCGCGCTGCCGTTCGCGCGGTCGTCGGACTTCGCCTTCGACAAGCCCGCCGGCGAGCCGTGCCGCCACCTCGAGGCCGACTTCCGGTGCGGGATCCATGCCGCGCTGCGGGATCGCGGGATGCCCGGGTGCACCGCGTACGAGTGCTTCGGCGCAGGTCAGCACGTCACGCAGGGCACGTTCGGCGACCGCAGCTGGCGCGAGGACACCACGCTGGCGGCCGAGATGTTCGCGGTGTTCCCCGTCATGCGGCACCTGCACGAGCTGCTGGCCTACCTGGCGGAGGCGGTGGCGCTCCCGGCGGCGTCCGCGGTGCGGGGCGAGCTGGTCGGGCTTCGCGACGAGATCGTGACGCTCACCGGCGGGGACGCCGAGGCCCTCGGGCGGGTCGACGTCGCGGCCCTGCGCGGCAGGGTCGGGCCGCTGCTCGCCCGCGCCGGCGCGCTGGCCCGGAACCCGGGCGGCAGGAACCTGCGCGACGCGGACCTCGTCGGCAAGGACCTGCGCGACGCGGACCTGCGCCGCGCCGACCTGCGCGGTGCCTACCTGCTCGGTGCGGACCTGCGGGGGGCGGACCTGCGGCTGGCCGACCTGCTCGGCGCCGACCTGCGCGGCGCCCGGCTGCACGGCGCCGACCTGACGGGCGCGCTGTTCCTCACGCCGCCGCAGGTCGCGGCGGCACAGGGCGACCCGGCCACCCGCCTGCCGTCCGGGCTCGTCGCGCCGACGCACTGGGGTTGATCGGCCATGGACGTGGATGTCGAGATCCGGGTGGCGGCTCCGACCACCTCACGACCGACGACGCACCGCCGCCCGGCACCGCGTCGCAGACACCGGAGGTACTCACGATGCAGACCATCAGCCCGTTCCTGTGGTTCGACGACGAGGCCGAGCAGGCCGCCGAGCGCTACGTCTCGATCTTCCCGCGCTCCCGCATCCTCTCCGTCACCCGCTACGGCGAGGGCGCGCCGCAGCCGGCGGGCACCGCGCTCAGCGTGAGCTTCGTGCTCGGCGGCCTGGAGCTCCAGGCGCTGAACGGCGGCCCGCTGTACCGCTTCACCGAGGCGTTCTCGCTGATGGTGTCGGTGCCGGACCAGGAGGAGAACGACCGCGTGTGGGACGCCCTGCTCGCCGACGGCGGGGAGCCCGGCGCCTGCGGGTGGCTCAAGGACCGCTGGGGGCTGTCGTGGCAGGTCACCCCGACGGCCCTGCCCGAGCTGCTGAGCGACCCCGACCCGGGCCGCGCGGGTCGCGCGACGGCCGCGATGCTCACCATGGGCAAGATCGACATCGCCGCGCTGCGTGCGGCGGCGGACGGCACGGCCGTGGCCTCCGCCTAGGCGCGCCGGCCGGCCCGGCACCCGCTCAGGGGCGCCGGGCCGACGTCGCGCGTCAGCCGAGGTCCGCCACGCGCGCGACGGCCGGGGCGACGCGGTCGCGCACCCACGCGGACAGGCTCGTCGCCGGCGGCCGCAGGATGACCGTCTCGACGCCCAGCGCGGCGTACGGCCGCAGGTCCTCGACGAACTGGTCGACGTCGCCCCGCAGCAGCGCGTCGCCGCCGTGCAGCATGGTCACGCGGATCTCGGCGGGGTCGCGGCCGAGGTCCTCGCAGTGGCCGCGCAGCACCTCGAGCTTGTGCGACACGCCCTCCGGGCTCGTCGCGAAGAGGTTGCACGCGTCGCCGTACTGGGCGACGAGACGCAGCGTCTTGCGCTCGCCGCCACCGCCGATGAGGATCTCGGGCCGCTTCAGCGGCTGCGGCGAGCACAGGGTCTGCGCCAGCTGGTAGTGCGTGCCCACGAAGGGCCCGTCGTCGCTCGGGTCCCACATCTGGCGACAGATCTGCAGCGTCTCCTCGAGCCGCTCGAACCGTTCGGCCAGCGGCGGGTACGGCACGCCCATCGCGAGGTGCTCCTCCTCGTACCAGGCGGCCCCGAGGCCCATGGTCGCCCGGCCGCCGCTGAGCACGTCGAGCGTGGCGCCGATCTTGGCCAGCAGGCCCGGGTGCCGGTAGGTCACACCGGTGACCAGCACGCCGAGCTGGACGTTCGAGGTCACGCCGGCCAGGTAGCCCAGGGTGGTGTAGGCCTCGAGCATCGGGTCGTCGGCCGGGAACCCGGCCGCGATCATCTGGAAGTAGTGGTCCATGACCGAGACCCAGGCGACGCCCGCCTCGTCGGCGGCCGACGCCGTGTCCGCCAGCTCCTGACGGAGCTGGGACGGCTGGACCGAGTCGAATCGCATGAGGTGGACACCGACACGCACGGGGGGACTCCTTCGGCAGGGGGCTTTCCAGCAGCGTGCCCCTTCGAGTGCGCTCGAAGTCAAGCCGAACGGGTCAGTGCACCACCCAGTCGGACAGGACGAGCAGGACGACGTCCACGGCGGCGACCGCGATGGCGAACGTGAACGGCAGGCGGCTGCGACCGCCGCCGAGGGCCAGCACCGTGCCCACGATCGTCAGGCCGACGGCGCCGACCAGCGCGGCCGCGGCGGCCGCCCGCGGAGGACCGGCCGGCGCCAGCACCAGCAGCACGGTCGCGGCGACCAGCGTCAGGGCCGTGCCGATGCTCGTCGCCGTCCCGCCCACGCGGTGCGGCAGGCCTCGGACGCCGGTCGCGCGGTCGTCCTGCAGGTCCGGCACCACGTTCGCGCCGTGCGCACCGATGCCCAGCAGCGCCCCGGCGGTCATCGCCCACCAGGCCGCGACCGGGGCACCGGGCAGGGCGAGCGCGATSGCCAGCGGCAGGAACCCGAACGAGAACGCGTACGGCGCCCACGACCAAGGGGTGCTCTTGAGCCGGACGTTGTACGCCCACGCGGAGGCCACCGTCGCCAGGTGCACCAGCCCGGCCCGCCAGCCGAGCGCGAGCGAGAGGACCACGCAGGCAGCGGCGGCGCTCCAGGCGGCCGCACGGACGGTCGAGACCGCCAGCCGGCCGGTGCCGACGGGCTTGTCCGTGCGGCCCACCTCCGCGTCGCGCGCGGCATCGATCCAGTCGTTGGACCAGCCGACCGAGAGCTGCCCCGCGAGGATCGCGGCCCCGACCAGCACGGTCGTGCGTGTGGGGGCACCCGCCCCGGCCGCCATGGCGACGGAGAAGACGGTCACGGCGACGGTGGGGCCGGGGTGGCAGGCCAGCGCCAGGTCGACGGCGCGGCGCAGCCGGGTACGGGCCTGCGGCTCGTCCGGCATGGCGCACCTCCCGTCGGTTCGCATCCCTGCACCTGGCGGGTCATCGTCGCAGGTCGCGAGGCCGACGCACGCTGGGGAGAAGGTGTCTGCACCGCGACGGACCGCCGTCCCGCGTGACACGATGCCCGGATGGTGCGGATCGCCTCGATCGTCCCTGTCCTGCCCGGGCACGTCCACGCCCAGAGCGAGATCACCGCCGCGATCGCGCCGCTGCTCACGTCCGACCCGCGGCGCCTGGCGACGATCAGCCGGATCCACGCCGCGACCGGCATCGAGACCCGGCACCTGGCGCTGCCGCTCGAGGAGTACGCGGGGCTGACGTCCTTCAGCGCCGCCAACGACGCCTTCATCCGGGAGGGCACCACGCTGGCGGCGGACGCGTGCCGCCGGGCCCTCGCGGCGGCGGGGCTGCAGGCCGCCGACGTCGACTTCCTGCTGTTCACGTCCATCACCGGGATCGCGACCCCGTCGCTGGACGCGCTCCTGGTCGAGCGCCTCGGGATGCGCCCCGACGTCAAGCGCGTCCCCGTGTTCGGCCTCGGCTGCGTCGCCGGCGCCGCGGGGATCGCCCGGGTGCGGGACTACCTGCAGGGGCACCCCGGCGACGTGGCGCTCCTCGTGTCCGTCGAGCTGTGCTCGCTGACCCTCCAGCACGGCGACGACTCGATGGCCAACATCGTCTCGAGCGGCCTGTTCGGGGACGGCGCCGCGGCCGTCGTCATGGTGGGCAGCGACCGCGCGACCGACGTCGTCGGGGGCGTCGACGTCGTCGCGGCGCGCAGCGCGCTGTACCCCGACACCGGCGGAGCGCTCGGCTGGGACATCGGCGGCAGCGGCTTTCGGATCGTGCTGGCGGCCAGCCTCGCCGACATCGTCGAACGACACCTCGGGCCGGGCGTCGTCGACCTGCTCGCGGCCCACGACCTCAAGGTCCCCGACGTCGCCACCTGGGTGGCCCACACCGGCGGCCCGAAGATCCTGCAGGCCGCGGCCCGCGCGCTCGAGCTGCCCGAGGACGCGTTCGCCGCGAGCTGGCGGTCGCTGGCCCGCGTCGGCAACCTCAGCTCCTCCGGCGTGCTGCACGTGCTCGCCGACGAGCTGGACACCGGCGGCCAGATCCCGGGCTCGGCGGGCGTCCTGTTCGCCATCGGCCCCGGCGTGTGCGCCGAGACCGTCCTGCTGCGCTGGCCCGAGGAGCCGTAGGTGATCCCGTACGACTGGCTGATCGTCGTCGTCGCGCTCGAGCGGCTGGCCGAGCTGGTGGTGTCGCAGCGGCACGTGCACTGGGCGTTCGCGCACGGCGGCGTCGAGACCGGTCAGCGGCACTACCCGCCGATGGTCGCCCTGCACACCGGCCTGCTGGTGGCGTGCGTGGTCGAGGTGCACGTGGCGGACCGGCCGTTCCTGCCGGTGCTCGGGTGGACGGCGCTGGCGTTCGTCGTGGCGGCGAACGCGCTGCGCTGGTGGTGCATCGCGACGCTGGGCGACCAGTGGAGCACCCGGGTCATCGTCGTCCCCGGCGCGGCGCTGGTCCGTCGTGGTCCGTACCGCTGGCTGAGCCACCCGAACTACGTGGCCGTGGCGGTGGAGGGCGCGGCGCTCCCCCTGGTGCACACCGCCTGGGTCACCGCTGTCGCGTTCACGCTGCTCAACGCCGTGCTGCTGCTCGGGTTCCGCATCCCGACCGAGGAGCGCGCGCTGCGGTCGGTGGGCGCAGAGGCATGACGCACGACGCCGACCTGCTGGTCATCGGCGGCGGGCCGGTCGGGCTCGCCGTCGCGATCGAGGGCCGGCTGGCGGGGCTGTCGGTGATCGTCCTGGAGCCGCGCGCCACGCCCGTGGACAAGGCCTGCGGCGAGGGGCTCATGCCCGGCGCCGTCGCGGCACTGGCGGAGCTCGGCGTGCACCCCGAGGGTCACGTCCTCACCGGCATCCGGTACCTGCGCGGTCCTCGCGTGGCCGATCACCTGTTCGCGACCGCCACCGGGCTCGGCGTGCGCAGGACGGTCCTGCACGCCGCGCTGGCCCGCCGCGCGGCCGAGCTGGGAGCCGTCGTGGTGCCCGGGCGGGGCGGCGCCGTCGAGCAGGACGCGTCCGCCGTGTGGTGCGGGGGCATCCGAGGCCGGTGGCTGATGGCGTGCGACGGCCTGCACTCGACCGTCCGCCGCCAGGTGGACCTGGCCGTGCGCCGGCGCGACGACGGGCGCCGCTTCGGGGTCCGCCGCCACTTCCGGGTGGAGCCGTGGACGGACCTGGTCGAGGTGCACTGGGGGCGGTCCGTCGAGGCGTACGTGACGCCGGTCGCCGACGACGTCGTCGGCGTCGCGCTGCTGGGACCCGCCCACCACGACTACGAGCGCACGCTCGACTCGTTCGGTGCCCTGCGCCGCCACCTCGGCGACGCCGAGACGCTCGGCCCGGCCCGCGGCGCCGGCCCGCTGCACCAGCAGACGTCCCGCCGCACCGCCGGCCGGGTGCGCCTGGTCGGGGACGCGTCCGGGTACGTCGACGCGCTGACCGGCGAGGGCGTGCGCGTCGGGCTCGCGCAGGCGAGGGCGGCCGTCGCGACGCTGGGCGAGGACGTCTCGCGCTCCAACGCCTCCTACGAGAAGGCGTGGACGGCCGCCACGCGGGACTACCGGGTGCTCACCCGCGGCCTGCTCGCGGCCGCCCGGTCACCCCTGCGTCGCGGCATCGTCCCGCTGGCGTCGGCCGCGCCCGGGCTCTACGGGACGGTCGTGGAGCGCCTGGCGCGCTGAGCGTCACCAGGGGACGACGCCCGACCGGTCGGTGAACGTGCCGGTCGGCGCCCCCGGCTCGACGGTCGCGGCCGCGACCACGGCGTCGGTGCCCTCCTGCACGGTCTGCGTCCCGCGGAACCCGTTGAGGGCCGTGCCCGTGTACCCGGGGTCGACGGCGTTCACCTGGTAGCCGGGCAAGGCCCTGGCGTACTGCGACGTGATCATGTTCAGCGCCGTCTTCGACGACGGGTACACCAGCCCGAGCAGCGTGGACTCGAACCGGGTCGGGTCGCTCGTGATCGCGAGCGAGCCCATGCCGCTGGACACCATGACCACGCGCGGCTGCGCGGACCGGTCGAGCAGCGGCAGGAACGCGTGGGTCGTGCGCACAGGGCCGAGGACGTTGACGCCGTAGACCCGTAGGAAGTCGCTCGCCGTGGTCTCGCGCGGGTCGCGCAGGCCGCCGGAGATCCCCGCGTTGTTGACCAGCACGTCGAGCCGCCCGCTGTGCTCGTCGATGGTGCGTGCGGCGGCCTCGACCGACGCGTCGTCGGTGACGTCGAGCTGGACGACGCGGACGTCGCCGTCGATCTCGCCAGCGAGCAGCCCGCCCTGCGCGACGTCGCGCGCACCGAGCCAGACGGTCCAGCCGAGCGCGGCGAGTCGGCGGACGGTCTGCGTGCCGAGCCCCTGGGTGGCCCCCGTGACGAGGGCGATGGTGGTGGTGGTCATGACCCCACCGTGGGCCCTCCGTGCGTCGGCTTCCAGTGCTGCCGCACCCTAGGACCGGCAGTACCCGGCTGCGGTGCAGCGTGTGAGGCATCCTGGGGCGATGGACCGGACCGAGCTCGCGCAGGTGCTCCGCCGAGCGCGCACGGCCCTGTCGCCGCAGGACGTGGGCCTGCCGGCGGGCTCGCGTCGTCGGGTGCCAGGTCTGCGCCGCGAGGAGGTCGCGCAGCTGGCCGGCGTCAGCGTCGACTACGTGGTGCGGCTCGAGCAGGGCCGCGGCCCGCACCCGTCGCCGCAGGTGCTCGCCGCGCTGGCCCGAGCGCTGCGGATGGACGACGACGCCCGCGCGGAGCTGTTCCACCTGGCCGGCAACGCGCCGCCGCTGCCCGGCCGGATCGACGAGCACGTGCGGCCGAGCGTGCAGCGCCTGCTGGACCGCCTGGACGACCTGCCGACGATGGTGCTGAGCGCGCGCGGCGACATCCTCGCCTGGAACGCGATGGCCTCCGCGCTGCTCGGGGACTGGTCGCTGCTCCCTCGTCGGCAGCGCAACATCATCTGGCTCCG
>NZ_JBFULZ010000026.1:0-29584 GCF_054049635.1 Cellulomonas sp. P5_C6
GGCCTGGGCGACCTGGGGTCGAACTTCGGCACGTCCGAGCCGCAGTGGGCCGGCGCGGCGGGGGCCACGCTGCTGGCCGAGGCCGCGAGGCGGGTCCGCGAGGCCGGGTTCGTCATCGGCAACGTGGCGGTCCAGGTGATCGGCAACCGGCCCAAGGTCGGTCAGCGGCGCGCGGAGGCCGAGGCGGCGCTCTCGGCGGCCGTGGGCGCACCCGTGAGCGTCTCGGCGACGACGACCGACGGCCTCGGGCTCACCGGTCGCGGCGACGGCGTCGCGGCGATCGCGACGGCGCTGGTCGTCGCCGGCTGACGCCTCCGCGTGCTGCCCAGCAGCACGCCGGCGACCACCAGGGCCCCCCACGCCAGCTCGGTCGGCGACGTCCGCTCCCGCAGCAGCAGCCACGACGCGGCGATGCCGACGACGGGCACCAGCATCGAGAACGGGGCCACGGTGCTCGACGGGTGCCGGCCCATGAGGGTGGTCCACAGGCCGGAGCCCACCAGGGTGGCGACGACGACCGTGAACAGCAGCCCGCCGATCGCGAGCAGCCCCTGCGTGCTGCCGAGGTCCTGGAACGACGCCGTGATCCGGTCCGGCCCCTCCAGGGCGAGGGACAGCGCCAGCATGGGCAGCGGCGGCACCACCGACATCCACAGCATCAGCCGGAACGGCTCGCCGGACTGCGCCTGGACCGCGCGCCGGTTGCCCAGGTTGCCGACGGCCCAGCCGAGCCCACCGGCGAGCGTGAGCAGCACCGGGACGAGCGTCGCGCCGCCCGCGAGGCCCGCCCGGTGCGCGGCGATCCCGCCGAGCCCGGCGACGGCGAGCAGGATCCCGGCGCCCTGCCGCGCGGTGATCCGCTCCCGCAGGAACACCCCGGCCAGGACCACCGTGAACGGTGCCGACGACTGCAGGACCAGCGACGCGAGCCCCGTCGGCATCCCGGACGACATCGCGAGGTAGAGGAACACGAACTGCAGCACGCCGAACCCGAGGCCGTACAGGACGATCCAGCGCCAGGGTGCCGTGGGCCGGGGGACCAGCAGCAGGGTAGGGATCGCGATGAGCGTGAACCGCAGCGCCACCAGGAAGAACGGCGGGAACTGCTGCAGCGAGAGGTGGATCGCCGGGAAGTTGAGGCCCCAGCAGACCGCGACGAGGGCGGCGAGCAGGCGGTCGCGGGTGGGCATGCCTCCGAGCATGCGGTCGGCTCACCGTGCAGCACCAGCGAAAGATCATGACAGGACGATGTAGCGTCGCTGCATGGATCCCCGAGCGCTCGAGACCCTGCGGACCGTGGGCACGCAGGGTGGTGTCACGGCCGCGGCCGCGGTGCTGCACCTGACCCCGTCCGCGGTGTCCCAGCAGGTCGCGGTGCTGCAGCGCGAGGTCGGCGTGCCGCTCACCGAGCGGATGGGCCGCGGGCTGCGGCTCACGCCGGCGGGGGAGGCGTTGGCGGCCGCGGCGGTCGACGTCGCCGTCGCGCTCGAGCGGGCGCGGGCCGCGTGCGACGAGTTCCTCGCCCGGCCGCAGGGCGTGGTGCGGGTGTCGGCGTTCCAGAGCGGCGCCCAGCTGCTGCTGCCGGCGCTGCTCACGCGGGTGGCCGCGATCGACGGGATCACGCTGGAGTGCAGCGACGAGGACGTCGCCCAGGACGACTTCGTGGCGCTGACCGACCGGATGGACGTGGTGATCGCGCACCGGCCCGACGGCGGGGCCGGCTGGGCGGGCGGCGACGCCGTCCGGGTGGTGCCGCTGCTGCGCGAGCCGCTCGACGTCGCTGTCCCCCTCGACCACCCGCTGGCCGACCGTGACCACGTGCGCCCGGAGGACCTGCGGGACCTGCCGTGGATCGCCGTGCGGGAGGGCTTCCCCGTGGCGACGGTGCTGGGTGCGGTGGCCGGCAACCCGCGGATCGTGCACCGCGTCAACGACTTCCACGTGGTCGAGGCCCTGGTCGCGGCCGGGCACGGGGTCTCGCTGCTGCCCCGCTACACCTTCGGCGGCGGAGCGCACGTGCGGCTCGTGCCGCTGGCCGGGGTGCGTGCCGGCCGCCGGATCGACGCGCTGCTGCGGCGCGACCGGGCCGAGCGGCTGGTGGTCCGCCGGGTGCTCGACGAGCTGCGCGCCCTGGCTGCGGAGATCGGCACGGCCTGATCCCGGCGTGTGCGGGCAGGTCGGCGGCGCGTCCGAAATCTGGGCTGGCGTCCGGTTGGGCGGCCGGGTACCGTCCCGGGCGTGACACAGTCGTCGGAGGCCAAGACCGAGAGGCTCCCCGTGGTGGGAGCGCTCACGAACCCCCATCTGCCCCACCGGGAGAACGGGGTCCAGGCCGTCCGCGTTCGCGTCCGCGTGCCGCTCGAGGTGCTCGAGGCCACGAGCGCCGGGCTGCGCGACCTCGACGACCAGCAGCGCCGCGAGATCACCGGGACGCCGCCGCCGCTGCCGTTCTGAGGACGCCTAGGGCACGAGCACGATCTTGCCCGACAGGTGTCCGGCCTGGCCGACGCGGTGGGCCTCGGCGACCTCCGACAGGGGGAAGGTCCGCGCCACCCGCACGTCCAGGGAGCCGTCGGAGGCCAGCTCGGCCAGCTGCGCCCGGGCCGCCTCCCGGATCGCCGTCCCGGGGTCCGCGCCCGGCCCGCCGCCCAGCGCCTTGATGCCCAGCTGGCCGGCCCGCCGGAAGCCCGCGATCGTCGCGATCCGGCCGCGGTCCTCGACCAGCGCGACTGACGTGTCCAGGGCCTCGTCCGTGCCGACCGTGTCGATGGCGACGGTGACGGGTCCGGTGCTGCGGACCGCCTCGTGGACCCGGTCGAGCAGACCCTCGCCGTAGGCCACCGGCGTCGCGCCCAGGTCCTCCAGGTCGGCGTGCCCGGAGGGCGAGGCGGTGGCGATCACGCGGGCGCCGCGCAGGATGGCGAGCTGGACCACCATGCGGCCGACGCCGCCCGAGCCGCCGTTGACCAGCACCACGTCCCCGTCGTGGGTCGCCGTGGCGGCCAGGGTGTGCACCGCCGTCGTCCCCGCGAGCAGCAGGCCGGAGGCCGCCGGCCAGTCGAGGTTGGGTGGACGGCGGACCGTCACCTGCTCCGAGACCACGATGCGGTCCGCGTAGCCGCCGGAGACGCGCCAGGCGATGACCTCGTCACCGGGGGAGAGCCAGCGCACCGACGGTCCGACGGCGACGACGACGCCGGACACCTCGTAGCCCAGCCGGAGGGGAAGCTTGGCCGGGTCGGCGCCGTACAGGCCGGCGTACCCCTTCCAGTCCGTGGGGTTGACGCCCGCCGCCCGCACCTCGACCAAGACGTTGCCCGGACCGGGTTCACCCGGATCGGCGTCGATGAGGCGAAGGACTTCGGGCCCGCCGTACGCGGTGGCGACGACGGCTCTGCTGGTGAGGGCCACCGGCACACTCTGCACCTGTCGCCCGGTGCAGGGCCAGAGCGGGACCGGGCGACGCAGTGGTATCACCCCTGCGGGTGACCGTCAGGCGACCGGGATCCACACCCGCATCGTCGACGGGCCGCGGTTGGCCCACTGGTGGTACGGGACGAGGGTGACGTCCGCCGACCACCCGTCCGCGGTGCCGGCGGGCGAGCCGGAGCCGTAGGGCCACGGCTCGTCGTCGGACGCGCTGCCGACGAGCGTCGCGTGCACCTGTCCGTCGACCTCCCGGACGCCCGCGGCGAGGTCGAGCCGGAGGGTGCCGAYGTCGGTCCCGCCGACGTCGACCGACTCGACGCACAGCACCTCGGGTCCCCGCTCGACGACGACGCACCCGCGTACGGCGTCGATGCGGGGGTCGGCCACCGAGACGCGCGGCTCCACCGGCAGGTGCAGCTCGACCACGTCACCGGCGGCGAACCGGCGGTGCACCGAGACCGTCCCGGCCGGCGCCGGCTGCTCCCCGTCGGGCGTCCGTAGCGTCGCGCCCTGCGCCCACGCCGGCACCCGCAGGGTCAGCGTCCAGGGCCGCTCCTCGGTGGCAGCCACGGTCACCCGGACCACGCCGTCGCGCGGGTAGGCGGTGTCGACGTCCAGCTCGACGCGGCGCCCGTCGGGCAGCGTCGTGCGGATGCGGGCCGGAGCGTACTGGTGCAGCTGGAGGCCGTCGTCGTCCGTGGTCGCGACGTAGGCGGCGAGGCTGGCCAGCGTCCGGGCGACGTTGGGCGGGCAGCACGACACCGCGAACCACGGCGCCCGCAGCGACGACGAGGCCCGGGGGCTGGCGACGTCGTCCGGCGGGACCGTGCCCGGGCGGCGCTGGTGCAGCGTGTTGGTGTAGTAGAACGCCGTCCCCTTCGCCGACGGCGACGTGGCCACGACGTTGTAGAGCGTGCGCTCGACCAGGTCGGCGTACCGCGGCAGCCCCTGGGCCAGCAGCAGGCGCCAGGAGAACATCACCGAGCCGATGCTCGCGCACGTCTCCGAGTAGGCACGGTCAGGCGGCAGCTCGAAGTCGTCGCCGAACGACTCGCCCTCGTGGTGCGACCCCTGGCCGCCGGTGACGTAGGTGCGCCGGGCGACCGTGTTCTCCCACTGGGTGGTCAGCGCGTCGAGCAAGTCCTCGTCGTCGGTCTCCACCGCGACGTCGACCGCGCCCGCGGCCAGGTAGTTGGCCCGCACGGCGTGCCCGCGCAGGACGGTCGCCTCCCGCACCGGCACGTCGTCCTGGTAGTAGGCGCGGCCGAGCTCGATGTCCGGCAGGGTCCCCGTGCCGCGGCGCTCGACGAACAGCGCGGCCTGGTCCACGTACGCCCGCTCGCCGGTGAGCCGGCCCAGCTCGGCGAGCGCCGGCTCGATCTCGGCGTGCCCGCAGACCGACGCGATGCCGTCGGGCCCGAACGCGGCCACCACGTGGTCGGCCGCGCGGCGGGCGACGGTCAGCAGCCGGTCGTCGTCGGGACGCGTGCGGGCCCGGGCCACGGCAGCCTGGAACAGGTGGCCGAAGCAGTACAGCTCGTGCCCCCACTCGAGGTCGGAGTACCGGGGGCGCTGACCCGGCCGCCCGAACGTGGTGTTCAGGTAGCCGTCGGGCTCCTGCGCCGCCGCGACCCGCGCGACCAGCGCGACGAAGCGGGCGTCCAGGTCCTCGTCGCCGGTGCGACCGATCTCCCAGGCCATGGCCTCCAGCAGCTTGTAGACCTCGGAGTCGGAGAACTCCCGGCCCTCGCGGCCGCCCGCCAGCGTGCCCGAGGCGGCGGCGTCGAAGTTGCCGATCCACCCCTCGCGCTCCATCCAGTGCTCGATGTGCGCCAGGCTCGCGTCGCCGTTGACCGCCTGCCGGTCGGCCCAGAAGCCGCCGGTGATCCGGACCTCGTCGAGACCGAGGGGACGCAGGGCGCCGCGGGTGGGTGCGACCGGCGTCGCTCGTGTCGTCGTCATGGTCGTCATCCCTTGAGCGCGCCCGACATGAAGCCGCGCACGTAGTGTCGTTGGAGCAGGAGGAACAGCACGATGCAGGGCACGGCGAGCACGACCACGCCGGCCTCGGTGGCGCCGTAGTCGACGACGCCCTGGACCTGGACGCGCAGGTTGGCCACCGCGAGCGGGAGCGTCAGCTTGTTCGAGTCGTTGATGAGGATCAGCGGCGCGAAGAAGTCGTTCCACGCGGCCAGGAAGGCGAACAGGCCCACCGTGATCAGGCCCGGTCGGACCGCCGGCAGCAGCACCCGCCACAGGGCGGAGAACGTCGAGCAGCCGTCGACCATGGCCGCCTCGTCCAGCTCGCGCGGCACGGACTCGAACGAGATCCGCATCATGAACGTGGAGAACGGCAGCTGGAACATGGTGAGCACGAGCGCGACGCCGACCAGCGAGTTCTGCAGCCCGATGCTGTTGAGCAGCACGTACAGCGGGATCAGCAGGGTCGCGTACGGGACCATGAGGATGGCCAGCGTCAGCAGGAACAGGGCGTTGCGGCCGGGGAACCGGAACCGCGCGAACGCGTAGCCGCCCAGCGTCGAGATGAGCAGGGTGAGCACGACGCACAACCCGGAGACGAACACCGAGTTGGCGAGGTACTGCCAGATGCCCGCCTGGTAGTGCGCGAGCGTCACGTAGTTGCCGAAGCCCCAGCCGTCGACCTGTCCGGTCCCGGGGTGCGGGGAGACCGACGAGAACGCGGTCCAGACCAGGGGGAACAGGAACACGACGGCGATGGCGCCGGAGAACACCCAGAACGGCGTGCGCAGGGCCAGCCCCGCGATCGTCGTCGGCGGAGCGGTCCTCGTGACTGGCTCGAGCGGTAGCTCGGCGTCGGGGTGGTTGCGAACTCCTGCGATGGTCATCGTCGGCCCCTCAGCTCTCGTCCGAGCCGCGGAACGCGCGCAGCTGGACGACGTTGATGACCACGAGCGCGGCCAGCACGATCACCGAGAGCGCCGCGGCGACGCCGAGGTCGTTCTGGCCCTGGAACGCCACCGAGTAGATGAGCTGGACCACCGTGATGGTGCTGTTGTCCGGACCGCCCTTGGTGAGGATGTAGAACTGCTCGAACGCCAGCAGCGAGCCGGTGACGCACAGGATCGTGGTGAGGGCCAGCGTCGGCTTCAGCAGCGGGATCGTGATCCGCGTGAACGTGTGCCGACGGTTGGCGCCGTCCATCCGTGCCGCCTCGTAGATCTCGCTGGGGATTGCCTGCAGGCCCACCAGCATGAGCAGCATGTAGAAGCCGGCGTACCGCCAGACGATGAGGAACAGGGTCGACGCCAGCGCCGCGTTGGGCGTGCCGAGGAAGCTCCACCCCATGCGCTCCATGAAGGGCGCGAGCGGGCCGGCCAGCGGCGAGTACAGGACGTAGAACAGCAGCGACGCCGACGCCAGGCCCAGGGCGCTCGGCACCAGGAACGAGGTGCGCAGGAAGCCCTTCCAGCGGGTCGACTCCTGCACCAGCAGCGCGAGGCCGAGGCCCAGGGCGATGAGCAGGACGGTCGCCAGGACCGTGTACTTCAGCGTGAACAGCACCGAGTCGACGAAGAACCGGTTCTGCACGGCGTTCACGTAGTTGTCGGGGAAGTTGATCCCCTGGTCGCCCGACAGCAGCGGCCACTTCGAGGCGCTCATCCGGAAGACGAGGACGAGCGGGACGAGGAAGAGGACGGCGACGAACAGGGCCGTCGGCGACGCGTACGCCCAGCCGCGCAGGGTGTGGCTGCGACGGGGCTTGCGCAGGGGTGGGGAGGTGGCCGTCTGTGCGGTCATCGGTGGTGCCTCTCGTGCGGGTGCGGTTCGTCGGACGACGAGGTGGGGTGCCGCCGTGCCCTGCGGCACCCCACCGTCAACGGTCCTACTGCTGCTGCGACAGCACCGACGTGATCTCGTCGTTGTCCGTGTCGACCGAGCTGCCGTCACCGAGCACCGCGTTGCGCACCAGCGTGAGCCAGGGGCTGTTCGGCGCGTTGAAGGCCTGCTGGAAGTTCAGCGAGACCGGGGTGTCTCCCTTGCCCGCGACCTCGTTGATCGTGATGAGGCGGGGGTCCTTCGAGGAGTACTCGTTGTCCGCCAGGTCGCTGCGCGAGACGACGTCGTTGTCCTTGGCCAGCACCTGCACCTGGGCGTCCTCGGACATCATCCACGAGAGGAAGTTCCACGCCTGGGCGGCGTTCTTGGAGTCCTTGGAGACGCCGATGCCGTCACCGCCGACGAACGTGGACGCGCCGCCCTTCGGCCCCGGGATGCCGGCCACGCCGACGTCGAAGCCCGTGGTCGACGACAGCAGGGTGGCCGGGTAGAACATCTGGCCGACCTTGCCCTCGGTGAAGCCCGCGGTCCACGTCGGACCGGCCTCGTCCTTGGAGGACGGGAGCACGGCGCCCGAGTCCCACATGTCCTTCCAGTCCGTGTAGATCTCCTTGGCCGTGTCGCTGTTGAGCAGCGACTCCGTGCCCTCGGCGTTCATGACCTGCTCGCCGTCGGCCCAGACCGACGGGAACCACGTGAACACGAGGCAGCCGCCGCAGTTGAGGCCGGTCGCCGTGCCGTAGGTGTCCGGCTTGTTGAGGGCCTGGATCGCCTTGGCGTTCGCGACGTACTCGGTCATGTTGGCCGGCGGGGTCTCGGGGTCGAGCCCGGCCTCCTTGTAGAGGTCCTTGTTCCAGAACAGCATCGACAGGTCCAGCACGAACGGCAGCACGTGCTCCTTGCCGTCCTGCGTGCCGGCCGTGAGGTGGCCCTTGTTGATCGCGTCCTTGTACGGCAGGGCGTCGATCTGGGCGGTCAGGTCCTGGAACAGGCCCTGCTTGACCCAGTTGGGCACGTAGACGATGTCCGCGGCGAACAGGTCCGGCAGGCCGTCCGAGCCGGCCGCGGCGCCCACCTTGGCCACGTAGTCGTCGTTGGGCACGACGGTGAGCTCGACCTGGTTCTTGTGCGACTCGTTGTACGCCGCGACCAGCAGCTTGGCCTGCTTCTCCAGCGGTGCGCGGGTCCACAGGGTCAGGCTCGTGCCGTCGTCGGTGCCGTCCGTGCCGGCCGTGACGTCCGCCGTGGCGCCGCCGCTGCTGGTGTCGTCCTTCGCGCTGGTGCATGCCGCGAGGCCGACCAGCAGGCCGGCCGTCACGACCCCGGCGGCCAGGCGGGTGCCTGCCGACCGGGTGCGGGTGATCCTCATGGGGCTCTCCTCGTGCTCTTCGTCGAGCGGGTGCCGTCGTCGGCACCCCAGGGGTCATGGGGCGAAACCCTTATCGGTCCGTCGACATCGGGTGGGCCTGACAGTCGAGCTCGCACCGACCACGCAGCGCCGTGAACTGCACGCCCGTGCCTCGGTCAGCGAACAGACTGATTCCCGAAACTCGCCGAAAAGGTTTTCTGAAGATAGTTCGGGGACTGGTGGCGCGTCAACGGGGTAGGGCGGTTACAGTTCGATCACGAACCGGAACGAGCACGCACGGCGACGCCGCCGTCAGCACACCTGGAGGTCGGCCCGTGGCACGCACCGAGCCCGCCCGCCCGGTGACGCTCTCCGACGTCGCCCGGCTCGCGGGCGTCTCCGTGGCCACGGCGTCGAAGGCCCTCAACGGTCGTGACCAGGTCAAGGACTCCACCCGCCAGCGCGTCGTCGAGGCCGCGGACCGGCTCTCCTTCAGCCCGAACCCCCTCGCCCGCGGGCTGCTGGCCGGACGGACCGGCACGGTGGGACTGCTCACCAGCGACCTCGAGGGCCGGTTCGTCATCCCGATCCTCATGGGCGCGGAGGACGCGTTCGGGGCCGGGCAGGTCAACGTGTTCCTCTGCGACGCGCGCGGCGACACCATCCGCGAGCAGTACCACCTGCGTGCCCTGCTGAGCCGCCGCGTCGACGGGCTCATCGTCGTGGGCCGGCAGACCGACCCGCGCCCGTCCCTCGGGCACGACATCCCGGTCCCGGTGGTCTACGCCTACGCCCCGTCCGACGACGCCGCCGACCTGTCGATCACCCCCGACAACGTCAGCGCCGGCCGGATCGCCGTCGAGCACCTGGTCGCGACCGGGCGGACCCGGATCGCGCACATCACCGGCGAGCACGCCTACGCGGCGGCCCGCGACCGGGCGGCCGGCGTCGTCACCGCCCTGCACGGGGCCGGCCTCGAGCTGGTGGGGGACGTCATGTACAGCGAGTGGTCCGAGCGGTGGGGGCGCGACGCCGCCGCGATGCTGCTGGCCCGGCACCCCGACGTCGACGCCGTGCTGTGCGGGTCGGACCAGATCGCCCGCGGCGCGCTGGACACCGCCCGGGACCTCGGCCGGTCCGTGCCCGGTGACCTGGCCGTCATGGGGTTCGACAACTGGGAGGTGCTGACCACCAACGCCCGGCCCGAGCTGACCAGCATCGACGCCAACCTGCAGCAGCTCGGTCGCACCGCCGCGCAGCGCGTGTTCGCCGCCCTCGACGGCGTCGACATCGGCTCCGGGACCGAGTACGTGGGCGGGCGGCTGGTGATCCGCGGGTCGACCGTGGCGCGGCGGTAGGTAGGGCTACGCCCCTGGTTGTCTACCCGCGCGAGGCTTGCGCCCCGGGTTGTCTACCCGCGCGAGGCTACGCCGCGCGGCGCACCCCGCTGCCCAGCAGCCGGTCCAGGTACGGGTTGCTGAACACGCCGTCGGGGTCGGCGGCGGCGCGCACGCGCTGGGCGTCGGCGAACCGGGGGTACAGCGCCCCCAGCTGCTCGGCCTCGAGCCAGTGCATCTTGCCCCAGTGGGGACGACCGCCCACCTGCGCGACGATCCGCTCGACCGCAGTGAAGTACCGCGCGTAGGGCAGGCGCACGTACTGGTGCACGGCGACGTACGCGGTGTCGCGGCCGTGCGCCGTCGACAGCCAGAGGTCGTCGGCGGCGGCGAAGCGCACCTCGACCGGGAAGGGCACGCGCTCGCCGGTGTACTCGATCCACGAGTCGATCTCCTGCAGCACGCGCACCAGCTCGTGGCGCGGGACGGCGTACTCCATCTCGCGGAACTTCACCCGGCGCGGGGAGACGAAGACGTCGGCCGAGGGGGCGGTGTAGCGCCGCGAGCTGAGCACCCGGGCGGCGAGACCGTTGATCGAGGGGGTGGTCGCGGGCATCAGGGTGGCGACGCCGTTGGTGAGCGAGAAGACCGCGTTGGACAGCAGCTCGTCGTCCACCCAGCCGCGGACCGGGTTGAGCGGCCGGACGACGTCGTCGGCCACCCGGTTGTTGCGCTTGGTCAGCGCCCGACGCGTGTGCGGGAACCAGTAGAACTCGAAGTGGTCGTTGCCCTCGACGAGCCCGTCGGGGCCGTCGAGCTGCTCGAGCACGGCGTCCAGGGCCCAGGGCTCCTCGCGGGCCTCGAGGCGGTAGGCCGGGACGACCTCGAGCGTCACGGCGGCGAGCACGCCGACGCTGCCGAGGCCCAGCCGTGCCAGCTCGAACAGCTCGGGCTGCTGGGTGGCGGACGTCTCGATGACCTGGCCCGATGCGGTGACCAGGCGCACGCCGACCACCTGCGTGGCCAGCCCGCCCAGGCCGGCGCCGGTGCCGTGCGTGCCGGTCGAGATCGCGCCCGCGATCGACTGCTTGTCGATGTCGCCGAGGTTGCGCATGGCCAGACCGTGGTCGGCCAGGAGCGCGTTGAGGGCGCCGAGTCGGATCCCGGCCCCGACCGTGACGTGCGTGGTGCCGTCCGGCTGGGGCGCGACACGCTCGAGTGCGTCGAGCGAGTCGAGGCGCAGATGCACCCCGTCGGTGACGGCCACGGGGGTGAAACTGTGGCCGCCGCCCACCGCTCGGACACGCAGTCCGTCGGCTGCTCCCTTTCGTACTGTTGCGACCAGTTCGTCCAGGTCACGAGGGTGCAGCACACGCTGCGGCGTCGCGCTCGCGGTGCGTGCCCAGTTCTGCCAGGCGCCGGTGGCCGGCAGTCGTCCCATAGGACGAAGGGTCGTACTGGTCGATTGTCCAAGTCAAGTGCGCCAGGTCCTTGACTATCGTGACTAGGGATATTGAACTGTGCACTGGGGGAGGCGTCGGCCTCACTCACCGGTGGTCGCTCGGCCGGTGGGGCCGTCGCACGAGGGAGGGGACCCTTCATGAACCGCTTGCCTGTGGCCGAGAGGCGCGAGCAGCTGATCGAGGCTGCGCTCGCCGTCGCGAGCCGTGACGGCATCGACGCTGCCACCGTGCGCGCCGTCGCCGCTGAGGCGCGGGTGTCGCTGGGGGTCGTGCACTACTGCTTCCAGGACAAGGACGAGCTGCTGCGCGCGATGGCGCACGCCATCACGTCGGCCAACCTCGAGCGCAGCCTCGGCGACCTCCCGCAGGAGCTGGCCGACCCCGAGAGCGTCATCGTGGCCGTCATCGACGCGCTCTGGTCCGGCATCAAGGCGTCCCGCGGTCCGCAGCTGCTCAGCTACGAGCTGACCACGTCGTCGCTGCGGCACCCGGAGCTCAACCAGGTCGCCATCGAGCAGTACCGGGGCCAGTGGGCCGCCGCGGAGCAGGTCCTCGAGCTCGTCGAGCGCGCCGCCCACGTCGGCTGGCGCGTCCCCCGCGCGGCGCTGGCCCGGACCGTCGTCGCCGTGGTCGACGGCTTCTCGCTGGCCTGGCTCGTCGACGGCGACAGCGAGACGGCCCGCGAGGGCCTGCAGGGCTTCGGCCGGTTCCTCATGACGGTCGCGGTCCCGTCCGAGGTCGAGTCCGTCGACGTGCTCGAGCCCGCACCGACGACCACCTCGTGAGCGACGCCCTGCCCACGCCGGTCGTCGCCCGGCGCGCCCGGCTCGCCGTGTCGCTGGGGTTCGCCGCGCAGGGCTTCGTCTTCGCGATGATCCTGACCAGCCTGGACTCGTTCAAGGACCGCTACGGCATCGACGACCTGACCATCTCGGCCGTCATCCTCGGCGTCTGTCTCATGGCCGGCCTGGGCACGGTCGTCGCCGACCGGGTCGCTCGCACGCCCGGCGGCAGCCGCGCGGTCCTCGGCGCGGGCCTGGTGGTGGTGTCCGCGGCCGTCGTCGTCGTCGCCGTCGCCCCCACGTTCGCGATCCTGGCCTGCGGCTTCGCCCTGTACGGCGTGGGTCTCGGCATGGTCGACGCGGGGACGAACATGCAGGCCGTGGCCATCCAGGGCGTCTACGGGAAGTCGCTGCTCACGGGGTTCTACGCCTCGTGGTCGGCCGGCGGGATCGTCGGCACGCTACTGATCGCCGTCTCCACCGGGCGCATCTCCACCGACCCGGTCGCGTTCACGCTGCTGCTGGGCACCGTCGTCGCCGCCGTGGTCGCGGTCGTGGTGGGCCGGCTCGCATGGCGCGAGGCCGTCGCGCCCGCCGGCGCCGCCCCGACGCCCGCCGCGCCGCGCATCGACGTCGTCAAGCCGGTGATCCCCTGGGGGCCGCTGCTGCTCCTCGGGCTCGGCGTCGTCGCGTACTACGTCAACGACCAGGCGGTCTCCACCTGGAGCCCGATCTTCATGCACGAGGTGCTCGACACCACGGGCACGATCACCAAGCTCGGGTACGCGGCCTACCTGGCGATGACGCTGGTCTCGCGCCTCGCCGGGGACCCGTGCGTCCGGCGCTGGGGCCGTGCACCCGTCGTCCGGGTCGCCTCGCTGGTCGGTGCCGCCGGCCTGCTCCTCGTCATCACCAGCCAGGCGGCCGGGCAGGCCGTCCTCGGGTTCGCCGTCGCCGGCGCCGGCCTGGGCCTGATCGCCCCGCTCTGCTTCTCGTCCGCCGGTGAGCTGGCGCCCGGGCACGCGGACGCGGTGGTCGCGCGGCTGAACGGCTTCAACTACGTGGGTGCTGTCCTCGGCGGTGTGTTCGTCGGGGTCATCGGCAGCCAGTCCAACCTCCGTTGGGGCTTCGCGGTGCCTGCCGTCCTGGTGATCGCCGTCGCGGTGTTCGCGGGTCGATTCGGCGTCGTGAAGCGCGACGAGGCCCCCCTGACCGCTGGAGCAGATGCATGACCCGCACCCTCGGCGATCGCCTCGACGAGGCGACGCACGACCTTCCCGCGCCCCTCGCCGTCGTCGACCTCGACGCGCTCGACGCCAACGCCGCCGACCTGGTCCGCCGGGCGGGCGGGACCCCCGTCCGCGTCGCCAGCAAGTCCGTGCGGGTCCGGCACGTGCTCGACCGCGTGCTCGCGCTGCCGGGGTTCGCCGGAGTCATGGGGTACTCGCTGCGCGAGGCGATCTGGCTGGTCGGGCAGGGTGTCGACGACGTCCTGCTGGGCTACCCGACGGTCGACGCGGGCGCCCTCGACGCGCTGGCCGCCGACCCCGCCGCCGCGGCCGCGATCACGCTCATGGTCGACGACGTGGCCCAGGTCGAGCTGGCCTCCCGCGCCGCGCAGGCCCACGGCGCCACCCTGCGGCTGTGCCTCGACGTCGACGCCTCGCTCAAGGTGCGCTTCGGCCCGATCGCCGCCCACCTGGGGGTCCGCCGCTCGCCCGTGCACTCCGCCGCCGACGCGGGCGCGCTGGCCGCCGCGATCGCCGCGCGCCCCGGGGTCGACGTGGTCGGCGTCATGTTCTACGAGGCCCAGGTGGCCGGCCTGCCCGACTCGTCGCCCGCGGTCCGCGCCGTCAAGCGCCTCTCGATCGCGGACCTGGCCACCCGCCGAGCCGCCGTCGTCGCCGCCGTCGAGGCCGCCGCSGGCCACCCCCTGACGCTGGTGAACTCCGGCGGCTCCGGCTCCGTGGCCTCCAGCGCCGCCGACCCCGTCGTCACCGAGGTCACCGCCGGCTCGGGCCTCTTCGTGCCCACGCTCTTCGACGCCTACCGCTCGTTCACCCCGCGGCCCGCCGCGTTCTTCGGGCTCGACGTCGTGCGGATCCCCGCGCCGGGGTTCGCCACGGCGTTCGGCGGCGGCTACATCGCCTCCGGCCCGGCCACCAAGTCCCGTCAGCCGCGACCCGTGTGGCCCGCCGGGCTGGCCCTGACCAGCCGCGAGGGCGCCGGCGAGGTGCAGACGCCGATGCGCCTGTCCGGGGGAGCCGATCTGCGCGTCGGCGACCGCGTGTGGTTCCGGCACGCCAAGTCGGGCGAGGTCATGGAGCGGTTCGAGCAGGTCCACCTGGTCCGCGGCACCTCCATCGAGACCACGGTCCCGACCTACCGCGGCGAGCAGAAGACCTTCGGCTGACCTAGAAGGCAACGTCCGAGCACCTACGGGCTGGAGCCCCTACCTGCTCGGACGGTGCGGCAGGTGGATCGCCAGCGTCCGCGCAACTACGGGCTGGGGCCCTTACCTCCTCGGACGTTGCGGCCGGTGGATCGCTGGACCCCTACCTCCACGGACGTCCGCGCTCGTGCGGGGTGGGAGCCGATCGGGTGCGGACGTTGCGGGCCGGGGAGGGCGGACGTCCGCGCTCCGGCGGGTCAGGGGCCGATCGAGTGCGGACGTCGGGGCCTCACACGCGCCGGCGCAGGGGCTCGGGGCGTGTGAAAGGCGGGAGGGCGGCGCGCCGGTAACCTTGGCGCGTGACCCTGCGCCTCTTCGACACCGCGACCCGGACGGTGCGTGACTTCGTCCCGCTCGTGCCCGGAGAGGTCGGCATCTACCTGTGCGGCGCCACGGTGCAGGCGCCGCCGCACATCGGGCACCTGCGCTCGGCCATCGCGTTCGACGTGCTGGTCCGCTGGCTGCGCCGCACGGGGCACCGCGTGACCCTGGTCCGCAACGTCACGGACATCGACGACAAGATCCTGGCCAAGGCCGCCGACGCCGGCCAGCAGTGGTGGGCCTGGGCGACGACGAACGAGCGTGCCTTCACCGACGCGTACGACGCCCTCGGCGTCCTCCCGCCCAGCCACGAGCCGCGGGCCACCGGGCACGTGCCGGCGATGATCGAGCTGATGGACCGCCTGGTCGAGACCGGCCACGCGTACACGACGGGGTCCGGCGACGTCTGGTTCGACGTCCGCAGCTACGCCGAGTACGGCGCGCTGACCAACCAGCGGGTCGAGGACATGGTCCCGGCGCCCGACGGCACGGTCGACGACACGGCCAAGCGCGACCCGCGGGACTTCGCGCTCTGGAAGGCCGCCAAGCCGGGGGAGCCGGCGACGGCGGCGTGGGACACCCCGTTCGGTCGCGGCCGGCCGGGCTGGCACCTCGAGTGCTCGGCGATGGCGCAGCGCTACCTGGGCGACACGTTCGACATCCACGGCGGCGGCCTCGACCTGCGCTTCCCGCACCACGAGAACGAGCAGGCCCAGTCGCGCGCGGCGGGCTACGGGTTCGCCCGCTACTGGCTGCACAACGGCTGGGTCACGCAGGGCGGCGCCAAGATGAGCAAGTCGCTCGGCAACGGGCTGCTGGTCACGGTCGTGCTGGCCAAGGAGCGGGCGTCGGTGCTGCGCTACGCCATGACGGCCGTGCAGTACAGCTCGATGCTCGAGTGGACCGACGACACCCTGCGCGAGGCCGAGGCCACGTGGGACCGGCTGGCCGGCTTCGTCGAGCGCGCCGCGGAGAAGGTGGGGGTGGCCGACGACGCGGAGGTGGCGACGGTCGCCCTGCCCGCCGAGTTCGTCACCGCGATGGACGACGACCTCAACGTCCCGGCCGCGCTCGCCGTGGTGCACGAGCACCTGCGGACCGGCAACTCCGCCCTCGCGCGCGGCGACCTTGCCGAGGCACGCGAGGCGATGGTGGTGCTGCGGGCCATGCTCGACGTGCTCGGCCTCGACCCGGGCGGTCCGCAGTGGCGGGCGCACGGCGGCGACGCCCGGTACGCGCGTGCGCTCGAGGCCGTCGTCGCCGGCGAGCTGGAAGCCCGCGCCCAGGCCCGGGCGGCACGCGACTTCKCCACGTCCGACGCGATCCGGGACCGCCTCGCGGCGGCCGGCGTCGTCGTCGAAGACTCACCGACGGGTGCGCGGTGGTCGCTGGCCGCCCGCACGGAGGACTGATCCGGAGTGCAGCGGGGGTGGGTGTCGCGGAGCAGCACCCGCCCGCAGCGGAGCGCAGGAACCGTCCGACAACTGAAGACCACGACGAGCAGGAGGGCTGAGCCCCGCGCAGGCGGGCGGCTCAGCCCCACACGAATGGAGAACTGAACATGGCCGGAAACTCAGAGCGTCGCGGGGCCGTCCGCAAGGGCAGCTCGAAGAAGGTCGCCAGCGCGGGCACCGGCGGCAAGAACCGCCGCTCGCTCGAGGGCCGGGGCCCGACGCCCAAGGCGGAGGACCGCGAGTACCACCCGGCGCACAAGGCGAAGATCGCCGCCGAGCGCCGGGCAGTCGCCGGCACGCGCGGGACGTCCGGGCGCCAGCAGGCGTCAGCGAGCCGCAGCGCCGCCGGGTCCAAGGGCGGCCGCAAGAGCTCGACGCACGAGATCGTCTCGGGCCGCAACAGCGTCGTCGAGGCGCTGCGCGCGGGCATCCCCGTGTCGACGGTGTACATCGCCTCGCGGCTCGAGGGCGACGACCGCACGCGCGAGATCATCTCCGCCGCGGGCAACTCGAACTACCCGCTGCTCGAGGTCAGCCGCGCCGAGCTCGACCGCCTCACCGACGGTTCCGTGCACCAGGGCGTCGCCATCCAGGTGCCCCCGTACGCGTACGCGGACGACGACGACCTCCTGGACGCGGCCGCTGAGTCGGACCGCCCGGCGCTCATCGTCGCGCTCGACGGCGTGACGGACCCCCGCAACCTCGGTGCCGTGCTGCGGTCGGCCGGGGCGTTCGGCGCGCACGGCGTGCTGGTGCCCGAGCGGCGCGCGGCAGGCGTGACGGCCTCGGCGTGGAAGGTGTCCGCCGGCGCCGCGGCGCGGGTCCCGGTCGCGCGCGTGACCAACCTCGTGCGCACGCTGCAGGGGCTCAAGGCGGCCGGCGTGTTCGTCGTCGGCCTCGACGGCGGCGGCGACGTGCAGATCACCGACCTGCCCTACGCGACGGACCCGCTGGTGCTCGTGGTCGGGTCCGAGGGCAAGGGGCTGTCGCGGCTGGTCCGCGAGCAGTGCGACGCGATCGCGTCGATCCCGATCGCGTCGGCCGTCGAGTCGCTGAACGCCGGCGTCGCCGCGGGCATCGCGCTGTTCGAGGTGGCCCGCCAGCGCGCGGTGTGAGACGTCGGCTCAGCCGATGAGCTCGTCGTCGTCGATCTGGTCCGGGCGGACGCGCGGGATCATGTCGGTGTCCGGGATCTCGCCCGCCTGCACGCCCAGCACCGCCTGCTCGTCGGGCCGCGAGGGAAGGATCGTCTTCACGTAGCTCTTGGCGGTCTGCTTCATCGGCACGTCGTGGCCCGCCTGCTCGGACAGGAACCAGCGGTGGTCGAGCAGCTCGTGATAGATCTGCGCCGGCTCGAGCTTGCCGCGCAGGTCACGCGGGACGGCGCGGACGGCGGGCTCGAAGATCTCGGTGAGCCAGTCGTGCGCGACGAACGACTCGTCGTCCCGCTGGCGGTCGGTGGCGGCGCGGTACTCGTCGAGGTCGTTGAGGAGCCGGCGGGCCTGGTTCTCCTGCACGTCGAGGCCGGTGAGCCGCATGAGCCGGCGCGAGTGGTGCCCGGCGTCGACGACCTTCGGCTGGATGCGCACGCTGGTGCCGTCGACGTCGGTGGTGATGTCGAGCTCGCCCACGTCGAAGCCCAGGTCGTTGAGCCGGTCGATGCGGGCCTGCACGCGCCAGCGGTCCCCGAACGTGAACGACTCGGACTCGGTCAGGGCCCGCCACAGCTCCCCGTACCGCTCGGCCAGGGCGTCCCCGATGGCCACGGCGTCGACGTCCTCCTCGAGGAACTCCCCGGCCTGCAGGTCCATGAGCTCGCCGATGATGTTCACGCGCGCGACCTCGAGGTCGTAGCCGCGCTGCCCGTCGCTCAGCTTGTCGTGCAGGTCGCCCGTCTCGGCGTCGACCAGGTACGCGGCGAACGTCTCGGCGTCCCGGCGGAACAGGGTGTTGGACAGCGACACGTCGCCCCAGTAGAAGCCGGCCAGGTGCAGCCGGACCAGCAGGACGGCCAGCGCGTCGATGAGCCGGGTGGCGGTGTCGGGGCGCAGCGCCTGGCTGAACAGCGCACGGTACGGGAGCGAGAACTGCAGGTGCTGCGTGATCAGCACGGCCTCGAGCGGCTCTCCGTCGGGATCGCGGCGCCCGGTGATGACGCCGACGGGCTCGACGGACGGGACGTCGAGGCGGCGCAGCTGGCGCAGCAGCTCGTACTCCCGGTAGGCCACGGTCTCGCCGATCTCCTTCACCGCGATGACCCGGCCCGACATCTTGGCGAACCGCACGATGTGCCGGGAGATGCCGCGGGGAAGGGCGGCGAGGGTCTCGGCCGGCCAGTCCTCGAGCGGGACGTCCCACGGCAGGTCGAGGAGCGCGGGGTCGGGGGAGGCCGCGGTGATCTGGAGGCGCTGCGGCGTCGGGCTCATGGGCTCGATCCTCTCAGAGAACCCCGACAGGTCCCGGTCGGAAAACCACAGGGCGGCGTCGGCCGGAGCCGACGCCGCCCTGTGGAGGGACGTGCTGAGGTCAGACGGCCATGCGCTCGCCCGAGCCCGCGTGGAAGAGGTGCGTCTCGCCCTCGCGGAGGCGGATGAAGATCGTCTCGCCCTTGCCGGGCACCTGACGCGGGTCGACGCGCACGATGACCTGGGCGTCGCCGGCACCGGAGTGCACGGCGTCCGCGCGGCCGAACTCGTTGGTGAGCGAGCCGTACACGAACGCGTCGGAGCCGAGCTCCTCGACGATGTTGACGATGATCGGGATGCCGTCCGGCGTGCCCTCGGGCACGACGTCGACCGACTCGGGACGGAAGCCGACCGTGATGTGGTTGCGGTCGTCCTCGGTGAACTGCCCGATGACGGAACGCGGCACGGCGACGCGGGCGCGGCCGAGGTTCGCGGTGCCGTCGAGCACCGGGAAGGTGCCGATGTTCATGGCCGGCGAGCCGATGAAGCCGGCGACGAAGACGTTGGCCGGGGTGTCGTACATGTCGCGCGGCGTGCCGACCTGCTGCAGGAGGCCGTCCTTGAGGACCGCGATGCGGTCACCCATGGTCAGGGCCTCGGTCTGGTCGTGCGTGACGTAGACGGTGGTGACACCGAGACGACGCTGCAGCGACGCGATCTGCGTACGGGTCTGGACGCGGAGCTTGGCGTCGAGGTTCGACAGCGGCTCGTCCATGAGGAACACCTGGGGCGAACGCACGATGGCGCGGCCCATGGCGACGCGCTGACGCTGGCCACCCGAGAGGGCCTTCGGCTTGCGGTCGAGGTACTGGGAGAGGTCGAGGATCTTGGCAGCCTCCTCGACGCGCTGGCGGATCTCCGCCTTCGGCGTGCCGGCGATCTTGAGCGCGAAGCCCATGTTGTCGGCGACCGTCATGTGCGGGTACAGCGCGTAGTTCTGGAACACCATCGCGATGTCCCGGTCCTTCGGCTGGACGTCGGTGACGTCGCGGTCGCCGATGAGGATGCGGCCCGCGTTGACGTCCTCGAGGCCCGCGAGCATGCGGAGCGAGGTGGACTTGCCGCAACCGGAGGGGCCGACGAGGACGAGGAACTCGCCGTCCTCGATGTGCAGGTCGAGCGCGTCGACCGCGGGGCGCTCGGTGCCCGGGTAGACCCGGGAGGCCTTGTCGAAAGTGACCGTTGCCATGGCTGATCAATCCCTTCACCGGCAGGTACGTGCCGGACGATCCGTAGTGAAGAGTGTCAAGAGTGTCCTCGATGACACGGACTCTGGAAGAGGGAATCCCCCGTCGCCCGCGGTCATCATGCCATACCGGGGTGGACCGTCCACACCGCGGAGTGACGTTGCACACGTTCAGCCGACCACCGACGAGCCTCCCGAGGTGGTCACGACGAGCATGCCCGCCGCGGTGCTGACCCAGACGTCGTCCCTGTCCCGGACCCCCGCCGCGCGGCCGCTCCAGCCCGCCGCGCCGTCGTCGAGCGCGTAGGTGCGCAGGGTGCGGTCCGAGGAGATCGCGACCAGCCGTACGCCGTCGGTGGCCACGTCGACGACGACGGACCCGTCGTCGACCAGCGACGGCGGCGCGGCGCGGCGCCAGATCTCGCGCCCGGTGCGGGCGTCGAGGGCGACCACCCCGGCGCCGGTCGCCGCGTACAGGCGGCCGTCGAGCAGGACGGGTCTGCCGACGACGTCCTTCGCCCGCCAGAGGCTCGCGCCGGTGGCCCCGTCGAGGGCGCCGAGTCCGGCTTCGCCCGACAGGGCCCCGACCAGCTCGATCCCCGCGGCGCTGCCGTCGTCGACCGACGGCACGACGAGGGTGTCGGCGGTGACTCGTCGGGTGCCGTCCGCCAGCACCAGCTCGGTCGTCGCCTCGCGGGCCTCGAGCCAGCTGTGCAGCGTCGTGGCCAGGGCACCGGTGCGCCCGCGCGTCACGGCGCCGCCGACCACCTCGTCCAGCCGAGTGCGCAGGCGGCCGTCGACGCCGACGAACCACGCGGTGCCGCCGGCCTCCAGCAGCACCCCGTCGGGCTCCCCGGTCAGGGAGGTCGGCGCGACGTACTGGCCCCCGTCACCCGCGTCGACCGGGTCGATCGGGTGTACCGCCGGCAGCGGGAGGGTCCAGGCGGCCGTGCCGTCGGGCCGCGTCGCGCGCAGGGTCCAACGGACGTCTTCGCCGGACCGGGCGCTCGTCGCCGTGACCAGCAGCGCGCGCGTCGTGGCCCAGAGCAGCCCCTCGGGGCGGCGTTCGTCGACGACCCGGCCGTCGGCGGCCCGGACCACGACCAGCTGGGTGACCACCGGCTGGTCGGTGACGCTGCCGGGGGAGAGCTCGCCGGCCACGCACGCCACCCGGTCCGGCCGGCGCGGGTCGTCGCCGAGCGGCTCGCAGGCGACGAACGCGACGCCCGACGGCGGCACCACGCCCTCCGCCACCGGCACGCTCGACGTCCAACGGGCGGTGCCGTGGGCGCGGTCGACGTCGCGCAGCTCGATGCGTCCGTCGACGACGGTCCCGCCGACGAGGTGGTCACCCACCCGGGACCAGCCGACGAACCCGTCCGCGGGCGCCTGCCAGAGGGTCCGCACCGGCCCGGCGACCGGCAGCAGTACGCCAGGCAGGGCACGGACGGCCTCCAGGCGGGCACGCGCGCGGGCGTCGACCACCCCCTGGACGACCACCAGGCCGAGCACGGCCACGGCGGCGACGAGGCCCACGACGAGACCGGGGCGGCGGGACCGCGGCGCGCGGGGCAGCGGACCGTCGAGGTCGTCCTCGAGCGCAACCGTCTGGAGCCGACCCGCCATGGCCGGAGCGTAGGGGCTGTCAGCCGACGACCACGCCCGACCCGTCGAGGAACCGGACCAGCAGCCGGCCGGCGTACTCGGTGACCTGGTCGACCCCGCCGGGATCGCGTGCCAGGAGGCGCGCGACGTCGGCGGCGCGGGCCGGCCGGCCGTCGGCGAGGTCGAGCCCCCGCAGCGTGTGGTTGGCGGTGACGACGATGACGAGGGTGCCGTCCGTGCCCAGGTAGACGGGCGGGGAGCCGATGCTCGCGTGCCACCGGACGGCGCCGGTCTCCGCGTCCTGGGCGAGCACCTCGAGCCCTCGGGCGACGTAGACGACGCCGTCCACCAGCAGGGGGTCGCCGGCCGTGCCCTCCGTGCGCCAGAGCTCCTCACCGCTCGTCGCGTCGCGGGCGACGATCGTGCTGCCGCCCCGGCCTCGCCGGCCGTCCCGGTCGTCGGAGAGCAGGACGACGTCCGGCGCCGTCCCGTCGTCCACCGCGAGCAGGGCGGGCGACTCGCCGACCGCCACGCGGGTGCCGTCGCGGGTCACCAGGACGGCGGCGGGGACGGCGAAGGTCTGCCACGGCGACCAGACCAGGGTGTCGGCGCGGGCGAGCTCGGCCCAGCCGTCGGTCGCCACGGTGAGGTCGCCGCGCGGAGTGCCGTCGGTGGCGAACAGCCACGCGTGACCGCTGTCGGTGAGCAGCACGCGGGTCTCGTCGCTGGTCAGCTCGGCCGCCGACCGGATGACGTTGTCGCCGACGCGGACCTCGTGCAGCGCGGGCACCACCGGCGTCGTCCGGCGCCACGCCACGGAGCCGGTGGTGGGGTCGGCTGCGGTCAAGGTCCAGCGCACGCCGCCGCCGTCGTCGGTGCGGGGCTGGGCGACGACCAGGTGCGAGTCCGCGACGGACCACAGCGAGCCCGGCTCGAGCGTCGGCGTCGCCAGAACCGTGCCCCGGGTCGGGTCCAGCACCAGCAGTGGCGTCGGGGCACCCCCGTCCGCCGTCGGCGAGACCTCGGCGGCGCAGACCGCGCGGGGCGCGTCGGCCGTCGTCGACAGCGCGGAGCAGCGGACCCAGACCGAGGGGAACTCGGAGCGACCCACCGGCGGGAGCGCGGAGTCCAGCGAGAACGGGACCGACCACAGCACCGCCCCCGTGTCCGGGTCGGTGCCGCGCAGGTCGACGCCGCCGGAGTGGTAGCGGGCGCCGATGGCCCACTGCGCGGTGGCGTCACCCGCGAGCAACGTGCCCGCGCCGGCACCCCACTCCCAGAGCTCGGCGGGCGGGTCGTGCAGCGGGCTCAGCACCCCGGGGACGTCCGCCAGGTACGCCAGGCGTTCGCGCTCGTGGGTGTCCACCGCGGACTGCGCGCTGACCAGTGCCAGTGCCAGCAGCGCGACGGTGCCGGTCACCGCCAGGGCGTGCCGGCGCAACCAGACGGGCAGCGGAGAGGAGAGCGCCGCGCCGTCGAGCACCCCGGCATCGTCCAGCTCATCGAGCTCGACCGGTGCGAGGTGCCCGGGGTGCAGGCTCATGGTCAGCCCAGGACGGCGGCGCCGCCGTCGTCCATCCACACGTAGAGCCGGGGGTCGTGCCAGCCGGCCTGGAAGCCCTGCACGAAGACGGTCGACCGGTCCCCGGCCACCTCCTTCGCCAGGTCCTTGTGCCAGGCGAGCGAGCCGTCCCGCATGGAGTAGGCGTCGAGAGTGACGTTCAGGCCCGGGACCAGCAGGTAGCGGCCGTCCGTCGAGACCTGCTGGACGACGTGGTCGAGCGGGGTGCGCCACAGGGTGTGCCCGGTGGTGGCGTCGACCGCGAGGAGCGCCTCGTTCGTCGCGACGTAGAGGGTCCCGTCGAGCAGCACGCCGGTGTTGACCGAGCCCTGCAGGTGCCAGAGCTGCGTGCCCGTGCGGGCCGACCGGCCGCTCAGCCCCAGGGCGTTCCCCGGGCCCGAGCCGACCGTGAACACGACGTCCGGGGCGGAGCCGTCGTCGACCGCGAGCCAGCCGACCGTCTCGTCGATCGGGACCTGTGTGCCGTCCGCCAGGATCAGGTTGCCCTGGTACTGCTCCGCCGAGCTCCAGGTGTTCTGCACGAAGACGCCGGAGCGCGCCGGACCCATCCAGGCGCCTTCCGGCAGCGGGACGTCGCGCAGGGCCTTGCCCGCGGCCGACAAGATCCACGCGTGCTGGTCGACCGCCAGCAGCAGCTGCCCGTCGACGGTCTCCAGGGTGGCCGACCCCGTGGCGTTGGCGGCCTGCGGCCCGTCCTCGCGTCCGAGCACGTCGACGGCGGGGCTGGTCCAGCTCCAGGCCTGCGCGCCGCTGACGATGTCGCTGGCCGTGACCGCCCACCGGACCGACGACGCGTCCGTCGGGGCGGGCGAGCCGTCGTCGGACACCCGGTCCGCCAGGACGACGTCGTGGTCGGTGAAGGTGATCCCGGTGGTGCCGGGCACCGAGCGCTGGGCCAGGAGCGAGCCGTCGGCGGGATCCAGCACCACGATCGTCGACTCGGGGACGCCGAGCGCCTCCACKGCGCCGTACTGCTGGGTGATGCATGCGGCGACCGGTGAGCCACCGTGCGCGACKGGCGTGCAGGACACCCAGACGGAGGGCGACGTCCCGACGGTCGGTCGCGGCGGGGTGAGCGTGTCCACCGGGGTCGTCCACGCGATCACGCCGGTGTCGGGGTCGAGGCCGACGATCGACAGCGCGCCGTCCGCGCTCTGCGTGCCGCCGACGAACGTGCCGTCGACCACGGAGCCGGACTGCAGCGCGGCCGCGAGCCGGGGGTCGGCCCGCCAGAGCACGCCGATCGAGGAGTCCGCCGGCGGCACGACGCCGGGGATCGCGGCGAGCGCGGCCACGCGCGCGGCCTCCCGCTGGTCGACCACCACCTGGGTGCCGAYGAGCGCGAGCACGGCGACGGCGGCGACGGGCACCAGCCACCGTGCGTGCCGGCGCAGCCACGTGCGGGCGGCGTCGACGCGCCGGTCGGCGTCGTCGGGCGGCGCGGCGTCGACGTCATCGAGCTCGACGTCGACGTGGTCCGCGGCTCGCGTGAGCGACGGGCTCGGGGCCGGACGGGAGCGCGCGGGCTCGTCCGCAGCCTCGACGAGCTCGACCTCGTGCATCCGGCCGGGCATGAGGCGCACGCTACGCCTCGGTCCTGCGACCGACCAGCAGTGCGCTCAGAGTGCGTCGGCCAGCACCGACAGCGCGGCCACGAGGGCGTCCGGGTCGTCCACCCGGAAGCGTGCGGACGACTCGCCGGCGCCCACCTTGACGGTCACGTCGTCGGGTCGCAGGGAGCCGAACGCGTGCTCGTCGGTGGTGTCGTCGCCCGCGTACAGCACCACGGGGGAGGCCAGCTCGTCGCGCAGCGCCGTCAGCGCCTCGCCCTTGCTGGCGCTGAGCACGGAGATCTCGACGACGTCCTTGCCGTGCAGCACGCCCGAGCCGAGCCGCTCGCCGAGAGCGATCGCCTCCTGCTCCGCCGCCTGCGCCACCTCGGCCTCCGCCAGGCGCGTGTGCACGACGACCGCGGTCGGCTTGGTCTCCACCCAGACGCCGTCCCGCCCGCGGGTGATGCGCGCCGCCTCGGCCCCGAGCGACGCCAGGCGGTCGGCCTGCTCGTCGGTCAGCTGCACCACGTCGCGGTCGAGGCCCCACGTGGTGACGCGGGCGCGCTCGGCGCCGTGGCTGCCGATGAGGAACGTGCCCGAGGGCACCTGGGCCAGCGTGTGCAGGTCGCTCATCGACCGCCCGGAGACGAGCGCCAACGCGACGCCCGCGGTGCCGGCCAGCCGCGCCAGGACGTCGACGCCCGCCGGGATGATCCGCGACGCGGACGGGTCGTCCTGCAGCGGGGCCAGCGTGCCGTCGAAGTCGAGGGCGACCAGCAGGGGCCGGCGGGCGCGGTCTGCCGCCACGGCGGCCAGCTCCACCTCGAGCTGCTCAGCCATTGCTGGCTCGCACGGGCACCGCGTTGAGGGCCGCGAGGAAGTCCTCCGACCACGCCACGACGTCGTGCCCGAGCACCCGCCGTCGTAGCCGTCTCATCCGTTTGCGGGACTCGCGGGCGTCCATGTGCACGGCGTACGTGATCGCGTCCTTCATCCCGTCGATGTCGTGCGGGTTCACCAGCACCGCCCCCGTGAGCTCGTCGGCGGCGCCCGTGAACTCGGACAGCACCAGCGCGCCGCGGTCGTCGGACCGGGCGGCGACGTACTCCTTGGCCACGAGGTTCATCCCGTCGCGCAGGGCGGTCACCAGCATCACGTCGGCGGCGAGGTACAGGGCGGCCATCTCCTCCATGGGGAACGACTGGTGCAGGTACTGCACGGGCGCGTGGCCCACCTGGCCGTGGTCGCCGTTGATGCGGCCGACCAGCAGCTCCACGTCGTCGCGCAGCTGCTGGTAGGCGCCGACGTTCTCCCGGCTCGGGCTGGCCACCTGCACGAGCGTGGTGCTCTGCGGGGAGAGCCGGTCCTCGGCCAGCAGCTCGCCGTAGGCCTTGATCCGGTGCCGGATGCCCTTGGTGTAGTCGAGCCGGTCCACGCCCAGCAGCAGGTACTCGGGGTCGCCCAGCTCCCGGCGGATCTGCCTCGCGCGCTCGCGGACGGCCTCGGTCCGGGCCAGCTCGTCGAACGCGTGCGAGTCGATCGAGATCGGGAACGCGGCCGCCCGCACGTGCCGCCGGGGCCCGCCCTCGGGTCCGGACAGCGTGACCATCTGCCCGCGCGTCGTGAGGTCGGTGAGCCGGCGGACCACGCGGACGAAGTTCGCGGCGTCGCCCGCCCGCTGGAACCCCACGAGGTCGGCCCCGAGCAGGCCCTCGACCACCTGCACGCGCCACGGCAGCTGCGCGAACAGCTCCAGCGGCGGGAACGGGATGTGGTGGAAGTACCCGATGCGCAGGTCGGGCCGCAGCTCGCGCAGCAGCTTGGGCACCAGCTGCAGCTGATAGTCGTGCACCCAGACCGTGGCGCCCTGCGCGGCCTGCGCGGCGGCGGCCTCGGCGAAGCGCCGGTTCACCTTCTGGTACGACTCCCACCACTGCCGGTGGAAGGCCGGCGGCTCGATGACGTCGTGGTAGAGCGGCCAGAGCGTGTCGTTGGAGAAGCCCTCGTAGAACTTCTCCAGGTCGTCCTCGGTGAGCACCACCGGGATCAGCTCGGTGCCGTCGACGTCGAACGGCTCGAGCTCGAGGTCCGGCGAGCCGCCCCAGCCCACCCAGGCTCCGGACGTGCTCGCCATCACCGGCGCCAGGGCGGTCACGAGGCCGCCGGGCGAGCGGGTCCAGGTGGGCTCACCGTCGTCGCCGAGGCTGACGTCGACGGGCAGGCGGTTCGCGACGACGACGAAGTCGTAACCGTGCGCGGGCACGTGAGCAGGCACGGGATCAACTCCTTGGGTCGGGTTCGACCCTAGGGGGTCGGCGTGCGACACGTCGCCCGGATGACGCAGCGCGCGTTGTCCGGCGCAGCCGGCAGGCGTCCCGCTACGGTGCGGGGATGGAGCGGATCGGTCTGACACCGGGGTCGGAGATCGGCGGATACACCGTGGTCGCGCCCCTCGGGTCGGGCGGCATGGGGACCGTCTACCGGGCCGTCGACGGGGGCGGCGACCCGGTCGCGCTCAAGCTGCTGCACCCGCACATCGGGTCCGACGCGGTCGCGCGCGACCGGCTGCGCCGTGAGGTGCACGCCCTGCAGAAGCTCCGGCACCCCGGCGTCGCCGCGATCCTCGACGCCGAGGCCGACTCGACCGAGGCCTTCCTGGTCACCGAGCTGGTGCCCGGCGACAACCTCGAGGATCACGTGCGCGAGCGCGGACCGCTGGACGCCGCGGAGCTGCTCGACCTCGCCGAGGGGCTGCGCGACGCGCTCGTGGCCGTGCACGGCGCCGGCGTGGTGCACCGCGACCTCAAGCCGTCGAACGTCATCGTCGGCGACGACGGCCCCGTCCTCATCGACTTCGGCATCGCCCAGGCCGCCGACGACTCCCGGCTGACCGCCGAGGGGCTGGTCATCGGCACCCCGGGGTACCTCGCGCCCGAGCTGCTGGACGGCGCCGAGCCCGACGCCGCGTCCGACTTCTGGGGCTGGGCGGCGATCCTCGCGTTCGCCGCCACCGGTCGGGACCCGTTCGGCAGCCGCCCGCTGGAGGCCGTGCTCGCGCGGGCCCGGTCCGGCCAGGTGGACCTCGAGGGGCTCGGCCCGCTGACCACCGCGACCCTCACCCGCGCGCTGGCGCCCGTCGCCGCGGACCGCACCTCGCCCGACGACGTCGTCGCGGCGCTCACGGTCGTGGTCGCGGAGGGCGAGTCGATCGCCGACGAGACCGCGACGGCGATGCTCGTCGCCGACGACCTGGTGGGCACGACGGTGCTGGCCGGCGGCACCGCGACCGCCCTCGTCGCCCCGGCCCTCGTCGCGAACGACGGATCGACGCGCGCGTTCGACGCCACCGCGACGGACGGGCTGGAGGACGACCCGGACTGGGAGGACCCGGACGGGGTCGACTGGATCAACGAGGACCTCGACGCGTCGGAGGAGCCGGAGCCCGAGGGCTCGGGCTACGAGCGACCGCCGGCCCGCCGGCGCTGGGGCACCCTCCTGGCGGCCGCGCTCCTGCTCGGCTCCGCCGGCGCCCTGTACCCCGGCGTCACCCTGATCGTGTTCGGGATCCTCGTCGTGGTGATGCGCACGGTGGGCTCGACGGTCGAGTCGATGCACGGGCGGCGGGAGCGGGCCGGGGTGAAGCGCTCCGACGGCGCGGTCGCGCTGGCGACGGGCCCGTGGCACCTGCTGCGCGCGCTGGTCGGCCTCGTGCCGTCCTTCGTCGTCGGGGCGAGCGTCATCGTCATCCTGCTCGGCGTGTCCTGGTGGCTGATCGGCGAGGGCCACTGGGCGATCGACCAGTCGCCGTCGGGCCAGGTCCCGCAGGGGGTGACCGCGTCGATCCTGGTCGGCGCGATCGTGCTGCTCGGCGCGGCCGTCGTCTGGTGGGGTCCGCTGTCGTTGATGACGCGCGTCGGCGCCCGTCGGGTGCTGGCCGTGATCGCACCGGGCCGCACCGGAGCCCTCGTCGCCACCGCGGTCCTGCTGGCTGCGTCGGCGGTCTTCATCGCGCAGATCCTCTCGGGGACCCCGATCACGTGGGCACCGCTGCCGACCCCCGTGCTGCCCTGACCCGTCTCGCCATGCGGGACCCGTCTGGCGCGCCGCGGGCCCACCCTCTTGGGTGAAGGCTCGCCGATCCCGGGGAGGTCCAGCACATGTCGCTCGAGGCGGAGGCCGAGGTGGCCGTGGGGCGCCGCAGCAACGGCGACGTGGTCCGGTTCGACCACCGCACCGGCGCGCTGACGGTGTTCCGGGGCGACGTGATCGTCGCGCACTTCCGTCCCGACGAGGGCTACGAGCTCTACCTGCGCGAGATCGCCAAGTGACCGCGTTCGACGACGCCTTCACCGAGCTGGTCCGCGCACGCGGGGTGTGGCGCGACGACACGCCGGCGGCCGTGCTCGAGCGCTGGTCGAGCTTCGTCGTCGAGTGCGAGCACGGCTACCGCGGCGACGAGTTCGCCTACGCCAACGAGGCCATGTCGCGCAGCACCCTCGAGTCGGCGCTCACGGACCCCGGGCTGGCGTCCTACCCCGAGCTCGCGGAGCTGCGCCGCCGGGTCGAGGCCGTCGACGCCCGGTTCCGGCCGCTGCTGGTGGAGCACGCGTACCCCGGCATCGACCCGGACGAGTGGTGGCTGCGCGGGATCGTCCGCCGCGCCGGTGGACGGCTCGCGCAGGAGTGGAAGCGGTCGTTCGGGTTCGACGTCGAGGTGGTCCGCCGGCCGCGCACGCCGTGAGGCCGCACCGGATCCTCAGCCGCGGCCCCTACGCTGTGCCGCATGAC
>NZ_JBFULZ010000027.1:0-29486 GCF_054049635.1 Cellulomonas sp. P5_C6
GAGCGCGAGCGCGGCCGCCGCGAGGATCGCGGTGACGGCGAGGGCGGTCCGCTGCGCCACCGCACCGAGCGCGCCGGCCGCCCGGCTCGCCCCGATGACCCGTTCGGCGTCGCGCACGGGCACGGCCACGACCGTCCGTCCGCCGACGACGTCGTCGCTGGTGTGCCCGGCCAGCGCCGACCGGGTCGCCGCATCGGCCCGGTCCGGACCGGCGCCCGCCACCCGCGCACCGCCGAGGTCGTAGACGCCGAGCTGCACCCCCGCCGGGACCCGCGGCAGCTCGAGGGCGTCGTCACGACCGAGGGCGCTGTTGACCTGCCCGGCGCCGAGCAGCGCCGTCCGTTCCAGCCGGGCCACCTCGTCCGCGCGCAGCAGGCCGGCCGCGGCGACCGCGAGCGGCAGACCCAGCACCACGAGCGCGACCGTGGTCACGACGAGGGCGAGCCTGACGATCCGGTGCTGCACGGCTCTCCTACCGCAGACGTCGATGCTGGCGACCGACGATAGCTCCGGCCCGCTGCTCGAGTGGTGTCCCCCGACGTCGTTAACCCCACGCTTGCCCGGCGGACACCCGCCGCTGATCGGGCCGCTCCTAGCGTCGAAGAACACGTCGACCCCGGGAGCCACCATGCACACCACCGTCCGACCGGGCCGGCCGGTCCGCCGGCTCGCCGCCCTCGCCGTCGTCGGCGTCGTGGCGCTCGGCGCCTGCAGCGGACCGTCGTCGTCCGACTCCCCCGCTTCAGCGCAGTCCGTGACGCCGKGTGGGCCCGAGGTGAACCCCGCCGGTGACATCCCTGACAACCAGGTGTACGTCGCCTACGCCGACCGTTCGGGCGCGTTCAGCGTGAAGGTGCCGGAGGGGTGGGCCTCGTCCGACTCGGGCGGTGCAGTCACGTTCACGGACAAGCTCAACGCGATCCGCATCGAGTCGTCCAGCACCCCGTCGGCTCCGACGCTCGACTCGGTGACGGCCGAGCTGGCCACGATCTCCTCGTCGACGCCGGCCTACGGGGCAAGCGACGTCACAGGAGTCGTGCGCACGGCCGGCAACGGCATCCTGGCGACGTACGAGGGCGACGCGGCAGCCGACCCGGTCACCGGCAAGGTCGTGCACGACGCATTCGAGCGGTACGAGTTCTGGCACGCCGGTCGGTTGGTCGTTCTCACGCTCTCGGGCCCGGTCGGCGCCGACAACGTCGACCCGTGGAAGATCGTCAGCGACTCTCTGGCGTGGTCGGCGTGACGAGCACGACGAACCCTGCGCTGGCAGCCCACGACCTGTACAAGTTCTACCGAGCCGGCGACGAGGAGACCCGTGCCCTGCGCGGCGTGAGCCTCACGGTCGATGCCGGGGAGCTCGTCGCGGTGACGGGGCCCTCGGGCTCGGGCAAGTCGACACTCCTCGCGTGCCTGGCCGGCCTCGAGGAGCCGACCGGCGGCGACGTGCGCCTGCACGGCACGCGGATCAGTCATCAGGCCGAGACCGAGCGCGCACGCCTGCGTGCCCAGCACGTCGGGATGCTCTGGCAGGCGTCCAACCTCGTGGGCCACCTGTCGGTCCGCGACAACGTCCGGCTCGTACAGGCGCTCGGTCCGGGCGTCCGGCGCCCCGTGGACGCGCTGCTGGAGTCCCTCGGGATCGACCACCGCGCGTCCGCGCTCCCCCACGAGCTGTCCGGCGGTGAGTCGGCGCGGGCGGGTCTTGCCGTCGCCCTGGCAAGCTCCCCGACGATCCTGCTGGCCGACGAACCGACCGGCGAGCTGGACTCCGACTCCGAGGCCCGCGTCCTGCACCTCCTGCGCGAGCTGGCGCGAGCGGGCAGCGCGGTCGTGGTGGTCAGCCACAGCCCCTCCGTCGCAGCCGCCGCCGGCCGGGTCGTCCGCCTCGTCGACGGTCAGGTGGCCGCGTGAGCGTCGTCGTCTGCACCGAGGTGGCCCGCACGTTCGGCAGCGGCCGGACGGCAGTGGTCGCCGTGCACGCCGCCAGCCTCACGGTCGAGGCCGGCCAGCGGATCGCCCTGCTCGGCCCGTCCGGGTCGGGCAAGTCGACGCTCCTGCACCTGATGGCGGGCATCGAGCAGCCGACGGCCGGCACCGTGTCGTGGCCCGGGCTCGCGCTGCACCGGGACGGCGGTCGCCCTGCGGCCGGCCTGCTCGGGCTCGTCTTCCAGGGCCCGAGCCTGCTGCCGCCGCTCGACGTCCGCGAGAACGTGGCGCTCCCCCTCGTGCTGGCTGGCGTCGACGAGGACGAAGCGGCACGGCGTGCCGACGAGGCGATGGAGCTGGTCGGTGTCGCCGACCTCGCCGCCCAGCTGCCCGAGGAGCTCTCCGGCGGTCAGTCGCAGCGCGTCGCCATCGCGCGCGTCGTCGCGGTGCGGCCGAGCCTCATGCTCGCCGACGAGCCGACCGGTCAGCTCGACCATCCGACCGCGGCGCACGTCCTCGACGTGCTCGACGTCGCCGCGGCGCAGATCGGCGCCGCCGTCGTCCTGACCACCCATGACCCCGCCGTCGCTGCCCGGTTCGGCACCCGGTGGACCATGCGCGACGGCCGGCTCACGATGCACGACGGGGTCCTCGCATGAGCGGCGTCTGGCTGCGCGGGCTGCTGCACCGTCGGGCGGGCGCGATGCTCGCCGCCGCGACCGGCGTCGGCGTCGCTGTCGCCCTCCTCGCCTGCCTGGGGAGCTTCCTGGCCGCCTCCAAGGCCACGATGACCGCCCGGGCAGCCGCCGGGGTCGACGTCGACTGGCAGGTCCAGGTCGCTGCCGGCACGACCCCGGCCACCGTCGACGACGCCGTGCGAGCCGAGCCCGGCACGAAGGCGACTTCGGTCGTGACGTTCGCCGCCACGCCGGGCCTGACGGCCACGACCGGCGGCACCACCCAGTCAACCGGCCCGGGCAAGGTGCTCGGCGTCCCCATGGACTACGCGACCCAGTTCCCCGCCGAGATCCGGCTGCTCACCGGCGACACGTCCGGCGCGCTGCTCGCCCAGCAGACCGCCGCCAACCTCCACGCCGGGCCCGGTGACCAGGTCGTGATCGCGCGCGCGGGACTCGACCCCGTGACCGTGCAGGTGTCGGGTGTCGTCGAGCTGCCGCTCGCGGACTCGCTGTTCCAGACCGTGGGCGCCCCCGCCGGCAGCGGAGCCACCGCACCGCCGGACAACGTCGTCCTTCTGCCCAGCGGGCTGTTCGCCGACGTCATGGCGCCGGTCGCCGCCGACCACCCCGAGCAGCTGACCTCCCAGGTCCACGTGCAGCGGTCGCACGCGCTGCCGACCGACCCGGCGGCGGCCTACGCGGCGGCGACCGGTGCCGCGCACCACATGGACGTCACGCTCGCGGGAGCGGGACAGGTGGGCGACAACCTGGGGGCGACCCTCGACGCCGCCCGCCAGGACGCCCTCTACGCCCAGGCACTGTTCCTCTTCCTCGGGCTGCCCGGCGCGGTGCTGGCCGGCCTGCTCACCGCGATGGTCACCGGCACCGGCGCCACCCGTCGGTCCCAGGAGCAGGCACTCCTGCGCACCCGGGGGGCCTCCCTCGCGGACCTGACCCGGTTGGCGGCCGTCGAGGCGGCCGTGGTCGGCGTCGCCGGCGGCGTGCTGGGCCTCGCGGCGAGCCTGCTCGTCGGACGGCTCGGATTCGGTTCGTGGGGCTTCGGCGCCGGTCGGGCCGCCTGGGCGTGGACGGTGCTGGCCGTCCTCGCCGGCCTCGTGGTCGCCGCCCTCACCGTCCTGGTGCCCGCCCGCCGCGCGGCCCGGGCACACACCGTCGCGGCCGGGCGCGCTGCCACCGGCCGCGCCACGCGGCCGCGGTGGATGCGCTGGTGGCTCGACGCCGTCCTGCTCGCGGGCGCGGGCGCGATCCTGTGGTTCACCCGCTCGTCGGGCTATGCCCTGGTCCTTGCGCCCGAGGGCGTCCCCCAGCTGTCCGTCAGCTACTGGGTGTTCGCCGGGCCGGCCCTGCTGTGGGCGGGCGCCGCCCTGCTGACGTGGCGCCTGGTGGACCTCCTCCTGACGCGGGGGCGCCCGCTCCTGACCCGCGCGCTGCGCCCCGTCGCCGGTCACCTGGCCGGCACGGTCGGCGCGACGCTGGTCCGCCAGCGCGGGCCCGTCGCGCACGCGGTCGTCCTCCTCACGCTGGCACTGTCGTTCGCGGCCTCGACGGCGACGTTCAACGCGACGTACCACCAGCAGGCCGAGGTCGACGCCCAGCTCACCAACGGCGCCGACGTCACCGTCACGGGGCCTCCGGGCGCGGACCTCGGCCCCGCTCAGGCTGCCCGCCTCGCGGCCGTCCCCGGGGTGCGCGCCGCGGAGCCGCTGCAGCACCGGTACGCGTACGTCGGCTCCGACCTGCAGGACCTGTACGGCGTCCGGCCCGACACCGTCGCCGACGCCGTGCACCTGCAGGACACGTGGTTCCGTGGCGGGTCGGCTCGCGACCTCATGAGCACGCTCGCGGCACAGCCGGACAACCTGCTCGTCAGCGCCGAGACGGTCACCGACTTCCAGCTGCACCCCGGCGACCTGGTCCGGCTCCGCCTCGTCGACGCGCGGACCGGGGCGCTGGTCACCGTCCCGTTCCACTACGCCGGGGTGGCACTGGAGTTCCCGACCGCACCGCGGGACAGCTTCCTGGTCGCCAACGCGGACTACGTCGCCCAGCAGACGGGGAGCGACGCCGTCCAGCTGTTCCTGCTGGACACCGGCGCGGCGCACCAACGGGTCGTCGGGGACCGAGTCCGCCAGGTCGTCGGGACGAGTGCCCAGGTCAGCGACCTGGGGTCGACCCGCGCCGTGATCGGCTCGAGCCTCACCGCGGTCGACCTGAGCGGGCTGACGCGGGTCGAGCTGAGCTTCGCGGTGGTGCTCGCCGCCGCGGCCGGCGGCCTCGTCCTGGTGCTGGCCCTGACCGAGCGGCGTCGGACCTTCGCGCTCGCGTCCGCGCTCGGGGCCTCGCGCCGGCAGCTGCGCGCCTTCGTCCTGGCCGAGGCCGGGATCGTCACGGCCGGCGGAGTCGTCATGGGAGCGCTGGTGGGCTGGGCGCTGTCCCGGATGCTCGTGCAGGTCCTGAACGGCGTCTTCGACCCGCCGCCCGACGCGCTCGCCGTCCCGTGGGCGTACCTCGGCCTCACCGTGGTCGTCGCGGTCGCCGCCGTCGCCGCCGCCTGCGTCTGGTTCGCCTCCCACATCACCGCCCGGACCACGGCCGCCGACCTGCGGGCGGCCTGAGCACCGCTCAGGACGAGACGACGTCGGCGGGCTCGGGGTCGATCCGGTAACCCCGTCCGCGCACCGTCGTGATCGTCGGGGCGGGTGCATCGCGGTCGGCGCCGGCCAGCTTGCGCCGCACCGCGGCGACGTGCACGTCGAGGGTCTTGGTCGATCCGAACCAGTTCTCGTCCCAGACGTCCGAGATCAACCGCTCGCGGGTCACCACCACACCCGGCTCCGCGGCCAGCCTGGCGACCAGGTCGAACTCCTTCGGACGCAGCTGGACCTCGACGCCGCCGAGGTGCACCCGACGCGAACCCAGGTCGATCCTCAGCGCGCCCACCGCGAGGCTCGCGGGCGGTGCACCCGGCGCGACCGTGGCGGCGGCGACCGGCATCCGGCGGACGTGTGCCCGGACCCGGGCCAGGAGCTCGGTGAGCCCGACCGGCTTGACCAGATAGTCGTCCGCACCCGCTTCGAGGCCGACGACGACGTCCATCTCCTCGCCGCGAGCCGTCAGGATCACGATCACCGCGGACTCGCAGGACAGCCGCACGGCACGGCACACCTCGACGCCGTCCAGGTCCGGCAGACCGAGGTCGAGCAGCACGACGTCCGGCTGCACCGCCCGCGCCTCGACGACGGCCGAGACGCCGGTGCGCAGCCACGTCACCTCGTGACCGTTGGCCTGCAGGGCACGCCGGAGCGGCGCTCCGACCCCCTCGTCGTCTTCGACGACCAGCACCTTCGCCACTAGCCCGACGCTCCTCCTCCCACGACGCCCAGTCCATCCCCGGATGCCGCCCGACCGTACCCGGGCGGCGGGGGCTGGAGCCTGGCGACCAACGGCCTCGCCTGCAGCCAGTCCCGGATGAACCCGTGCCAGAGCCCGGTCAGCAGCACGATCGCGGCGCCCGAGACGAGGACCGAGCCGACGACATCGCCCGGGTAGTGCACGCCGAGGTACAACCGCGAGAACGCGACGAGCGCGACGAACACGACCCCGACGATCGCGACCGGGCGCGACCGTCGGGTCCCCCGGGCGAGGAACCAGGCGGCGACCGCGACCGAGAACGCGAAGGCCACGTGACCGCTGGGATAGCTGTTCGAGCCGGTCTCGGGAGCAAGCGAGTGGACCAGGTCGACCGGCGGACGCGGGCGCGCCACCACCAGCTTCACGACGAACGCGGCCACCCAGCCGACGACGACCACCAGGAACGTGGCCGCCGCCGCAACCGCGCGACGACGCCACACCAGCCAGCCGGGCCAGAGCACCAGCACGGCGACCGCGACCACCGGTGAGGCGAGGAAGCTGACGCCGAGCATGAGCCGCGTCAGCGCCGACGAGCGCAGGTCGGTCGCGATCTCGACGTCCACGGCGAGGCCGTGCGGCTGGAGCCATACCGTGTGCGTCGCGACGAGGCCGAGGAGGAGCGCCAGCACCCCGAGCGTGACGGAGACCAGGGGCCAGCGACGGACGTAGGGCATGAGGGCAGCTCCGATGAGGTCGTGCGCGATGGTGAACGCCCCACCGTGCGCGACCGGCACTGAGAATCGCCTGAGCCGGCCTCGCCGCCGCGCCCGTGATAGCGGTCCCCAGCGCGGGGCGCCCAGCGGCCGAGGTGGCACCTGTGCGCGGCTCCCGCCCAGCAGGACACAGCAAACCTCAGGTGTTCTTCAGCATCCGACCGGAACGGTACGTGCATGACTCAGAACACCTCCTCGACCGGCACCGCGCGGCGCGTGCTCAACAAGGTCCCCGAGATCACCGTCTACTTCTGGGTGATCAAGGTCCTCGCCACCACGGTGGGCGAGACCTTTGCCGACTGGCTCACGGAGACACTCGGCCTGAGCCTGACGACGGCGACCCTGCTCGTCGGCGTGATCCTCGTCGCGACGCTGGCGGCCCAGTTCCGCGCGACGCGGTACGTCGCACCCGTCTACTGGCTGGCCGTCGTGCTCATCAGCGTCGTCGGCACGCTCATCACCGACAACCTCGTCGACGTCGTCGGCGTCCCGCTGTGGGTCACCACGGTCGTCTTCGCGATCGCCCTCGGCATCACGTTCGCCGTCTGGTACCGGGTTGAGCACACCCTCTCGATCCACTCGATCACCAGCACCCGCCGCGAGGTCTTCTACTGGCTCGCGATCCTGTTCACCTTCGCGCTCGGCACCGCCGCGGGCGACCTGCTGGCGGAGGGGCTGGCCCTGGGCTACCTCGCGTCCGCGCTGCTCTTCGCCGGCGCCATCGCCGTCGTCGCGGCCGCCCACCGCTGGTTCCGCCTGGGCGCCGTGCTCTCGTTCTGGATCGCGTACATCCTGACGCGACCCCTCGGTGCGTCGATCGGCGACCTGCTCTCCCAGAGCAAGGCCGACGGTGGGCTCGGGCTCGGCACGACGACCACGAGCGTCATCTTCCTGGTGGCGATCGCCATCACGGTCGCCTTCCTCACGATCACCCAGCGGGACGTGGAGACCGCGCCGGTGGACCCGTTCGACGAGCTCGACGACCTCGACGGGATGGACGAGCTGGCCGGGGAGTCCTCTCGGTGACGGTGCTCCTCACCGCCACCGACCCCAGCGCCCTGACCGGTGTCGCCGGGTGGGCGGTCAACCTGATGGAGACGCTCGGCGTGGTCGGGACGGCCATCGCCATCGCGCTGGAGAACGTCTTCCCGCCCCTGCCCAGCGAGATCATCCTTCCCCTGGCTGGCTTCACCGCCAGCCAGGGGTCGTTCGGCCTGGTCGAGGCCATCGTCTGGACGACCGTCGGCTCGGTCGTCGGCGCCGCCGTGCTCTATCTGGTGGGCGCCCTGATCGGCCGGGAGCGCACTCGCGCCCTGGTGAGCCGGATCCCCCTGGTGAGCCTGTCCGACGTCGACCGCTCGGAAGCCTTCTTCACCCGGCACGGGCGCACCGCGGTGTTCGTCGGGCGCATGGTGCCCGTGTTCCGCAGCCTGATCTCCATCCCCGCGGGGGTCGAGCGGATGCCGGTCGGTGTCTTCCTGCTCCTGACGGCTGCGGGCAGCGCGATCTGGAACACGATCTTCGTCTGCGCCGGCTACCTCCTGGGCGAGAACTGGGACGTCGTCGACGAGTACGCGGGGATCTTCCAGTGGCTCGTGATCGCGGTCGTGGCGGCACTCGTGCTCTGGTTCGTCGCATCGCGCCTGCGCCTACGCGGTCGCCGGGTGACCGAGAGCTAGGCCCTGGCTTGGCGCGATCCCCCCACCCACGACCAGAATGTTCCGGCGCCGGGTGGCGAAGGCCGTGGGATCGAGGGGCACATGTTCGACGTGATCATCAGCGGCGGCGGGCCGACGGGGATGATGCTGGCCGCCGAGCTGCGGCTGCACGACGTCGACGTGCTCGTGCTGGAGCGGGACGAGGTGCCCACCACGGCGGTCCGCTCGCTCGGCCTGCACCCGCGCAGCATCGAGATCCTGGACCAGCGCGGGCTGCTCGCCCGGTTCCTCGCCCACGGGCAGCAGTACCCAGGCGGGGTCGGCCGGTTCGCCGGGATCGAGCCGACCCGCCCGGTGGACCTGGACACGGCGCACGGCTACGTCCTCGGCATCCCCCAGCCGGTCACCGACCGCCTGCTGACCGAGCACGCCGCCGAGCTGGGCGCCCAGATCCGTCGCGGCTGCGAGGTGACCGGACTCGAGCAGGGCTCGGACGGGGTGAGCGTCGAGCTGGCCGACGGCTCACGGCTGGACGCGCGGTGGCTGCTGGGCTGCGACGGCGGACGGAGCCTGGTGCGACGGCTGCTCGGCATAGCCTTCCCCGGCGAGCCCGCCCGGACCGAGTGGCTCCTGGGCGAGGTCGCGGTGACCGCACCGCCGGACGAGCTGGCGGCCGTGTCGGCCGAGGTCCGCAAGACCCAGAGGGGCTTCGGCATCGGCCCCGCCGGCGACGGCCTGTACCGCGCCGTCGTGCCCGCGGCGACGGTGGCCGAGGATCGGTCCGTCCCGCCGACCCTCGAGGAGTTCCGCACGCAGCTGCGGGCGTACACCGGCACCGACTTCGGCGTGCACTCCCCCCGATCGCTGTCCCGCTTCACCGACGCCACCCGGCTCGCCGAGCGGTACCGGGAGGGCCGGGTGCTCCTGGCCGGCGACGCGGCGCACGTCCACCCACCGCTCGGAGGGCAGGGTCTGAACCTCGGCATCCAGGACGCGTTCAACCTCGGCTGGAAGCTCGCCGCCGAGGTCGCCGGGTGGGCGCCGGCCGGGCTGCTGGACACCTACGGCGCGGAGCGTCGGCCCGTCGCCCAGGACGTGCTGACCCTCACCCGCGCCCAGAGCGAGCTGCTCTCCACCGAACCCGGCCCGCAGGCCGTGCGCCGGCTGCTGACCGAGCTGATGGAGCTCGAGGACGTCACCCGGTTCCTGGCCGAGAGGGTCACCTCGACCGGCATCCGCTACGACGTCGGCGAGGGACCTGCGCTGCTCGGCCGGCGGCTGCGCGACGTCCCTCTGACGCGGGGCGGCCGCCTCTACGAGCTCACGAGGCAGGGCCGCGGACTGCTGCTGGACCAGACCGGCGAGCTCTCCGTGACCGGGTGGACGGACCGGATCGACCTCGTCGTGGACGTCAGCCCGCAGCTGGACGCGCCGGCAGTTCTGCTGCGACCGGACGGCCACGTCGTCTGGATCGGCGACGACCAGCAGGACCTGCTCCGGACGCTCCCGAACTGGTTCGGAAGCGCCACCGCCACGGGCCTCGCAGAGGTCTAGCGTGGTCGGTGGGGGTGTGCCGATGGACCGGATCGTGCCCACCACACTGGGCAGCTGGAACCACGACGAGTACGGCCTGTGGTCCGACGCCGACGACGCCTACATCGCGGACGGGATCTTCGACCGCAAGCAGGCGTGCGCCGCCCTGCTGGCCGCGCTCGCGCAGGGCCGCGACGCGGACGACCTGGTCATCGCGATCCTGCCGACGCAGCGGCATCCCGTCCTGGCGCCGGGGCTCGACATCGCCCGGGCCGCCCACGAGCAGACGTCCGTCCCGCACCAGCGCCGCCCGCCCGGCGACGTGCGTGGGCGGCATCTCGTCTGACGCCGACCCCCCACGTCACCCCTTGGCCGCGTACCAGGTACCAGCTCGGGATCGTCCGCCACGCGGGCGTCCCCGACGTAGTGACCAGGGAGGCGAACGACCCGGGCCGCTCGGACGCCGGACCGGGTGCTCGAGGAGATCGCCGGCTTCCTGACTCGTGGCAGAACCGCCCCAGAGCCGCCAGCGTCGTGACGTGCCCACGGCCGGTGCGTCGACGAAACCACCCGGCACCGCGATTGGCGCAGGTCGCCGTCAGGGCAGGGACTCGCACGCCTTGAGGTCGCCGTCGGCGTCGAGCTGGGCGATGTCGCCGTAGGACSGGAAGTAGGTGTCGAACCACTTCTGCGCTGCGGCCTGCGTGGTGAAGTCATCGCAGTTCTTGCTGTTGCCCGGGTTCGCTGGCGCCCCGCCGCCACCGCCGCTGGTCGGCATGCCCTCGGGAGTCGGGAACCCAGCGCGTGACCACTCGGCGTAGCTGATCGGGCGGTTCATGACCGGGCCGGCGTACCAGATTCTGGAGTCGCCCGAGTTCATGTAGAACCGGTCACCCGCGTAACGGCCGGCCGACGACGGGGTGGGGTAGCCCTCGGCCGCCCACTCGGCCCCGGAGACGGCGGTGCCGGTCGGAGAGCCGGTGGTCGTCGCTACCCGGGCGATGTCGGCAGCCCACGTGAGCTTCCAAAATCCGCCCTGCTTGACGGCAAAGGCGCGGTTCCCGGCGTTCGACCACTCGGCAGCCGTGAGCTTGTGCTTCACGCCGTCCTCGCCCAAGACAAAGAGCTCAGGACCGGTCTGCCACCGGTAGTACGTCGAGCCGATGGTCCAGCCGGCGTTGTTCCGCGGAGTCGGGAAGCCGGACGCGGCCCAGATGGGATAGGTCAGCCGCTCCCATTGCCACTTGCTCTCACCGCCGGGCCAGAACGTGACGGCATAAACGGTCGGCGACCACGAGTACTTCACGAAGCCAGTGGGTGCGGCCTTGAACGCCGCGAAATGGTAGACATCGCGCCACCGGGCGTAGGTCAGAGGCACGGGAGTCGTGGAGCCGTCCGCGTTGGTGATGAGCTCGAACACCGTCGCGCTGTAGATGATCTTGTACAGCGGCCACAATGTCTCGGCAGGCGGTGCCTGAATGGCGCGAGTGACGTCGATGGCGAATGAGCCGCACCCGGTCAGCACCTGGGCCAGCTTGTCCCGCTCGGCGGTGTCGATCGTCAGCGCCCACCGGAACTTCATCGAGATCCAGCTACCGACATAGCGGCAGGAGGCGTCGGGGAAGGGCGGCATCCACTGGCTCGGGTCCTTGTCACCCTTGGCCTGGTTGACCTCATCCGTCACTGCGACGAGGGCGTCGTCGAAGCCCAGGTCGTTCGCAAAGTCGCGACGCTGCTCGGCCGTCCACGACCACGCTCCCGAACGCCACGCTTCGGCGAGCGGCACCAGGTGGTCGATGTCCACGTCGGACGCATTCGACCACCCGTAGCCGTCGTACCAGGAGTTCCACAGACCTGTCGCGACGGTGCAGCCCGATGAGAGGGTGACCGCCTGGGCCGTTTCGGCCTGGAGGACCTCCGATCGGGTGTCACACCCGTCGCCGTCGGCGTCGATCCAGCGCTGGAAGAGGTCGCGGTCGTAGCTCGCGGCGTTGCTCTCGGGCGCGACCGTCAGTTGCCGCAACAGGTCGGTGACAGGGATCGCCGCGGCGCTCGCCGGGCTGGCGATGCCGACGATGCTGGCCGCGACAATGCCGCAGATGGTGACGAACGAGGAGATGCGCGCCCGCATGGGGAGTCCTTCCGGCTGGGTGGCAATGCAAAATAGCCGTCTACACTTCCGCTCCCCGGCGTCGAGAGCGGGTGAAAGGCCATCCACCGAAAATCCGAATCGGTCATTTCGGTCGCATCCAGCCTGCGTCTGGGACCAAGGTCCTGTGCGGCACTTCGCGGACGCCCACCAGCGCATTCCGGTGAGGCATCGAAGAATTGCCACGTCTCCGCCCCACCGCGTGGTCCGTCCTGACCTCGCCACGTGACCCGCTCGCGATCGTCCGCTCGATCGTCGATGCGCTCCCGCGTGCGCAGATCAACGCCTCGCGCAACCGGCCTCGTGACTCTTGGCAGACCCGCCCCCGAGCCGCCAGAGTCGTGACATGCCCACGGCCGGAGCCCTGCCCGCCACGTTCGAGGGCGACGTCCTCGTCCCTGGCTCACCCGACTACGACGCCGCGCGCGCCGTCTGGAACGGCGCCGTCGACCGTCGCCCGGCGTACGTCGTCAGGTGCGCCGGCACCGCCGACGTCCGCGCGGCGGTCCGGGCCGCGCGCGAGCTGGGGCTGCCGCTCGGCGTGCGGGGCGGCGGCCACAGCGCGGCCGGCTGGGCGGTGCCCGACGGCGGGCTCATGCTCGACCTCTCCCGGATGCGGGACGTCCTCGTCGACCCCGAGTCCCGCACGGCGCAGGTGCACGGCGGGGCGCTGCTCGGGTCGCTCGACGCGGCCGCGCAGCGGTACGGCCTCGCGACGACGGCGGGGATCGTGTCGCACACCGGCATCGGCGGCCTGGCGCTCGGCGGAGGCGTCGGCTGGCTCGGTCGCCTGCACGGCCTGACCTGCGACAACGCTCTCGGGTACGAGGTCGTGACCGCCGACGGCGAGCTCGTCCACGCGACGGCCGACGAGCACCCCGACCTGTTCTGGGGGCTGCGGGGCGGCGGCGGAAACTTCGGCGTCGTCACGCGCTTCGACCTCACGCTGCACGACGTCGGCACGCGGGCACTCGTGGCCGAGGTGGACCTCGACCCGGCCGGTGGCCTCGACGCTCTCCGGACGTGGCTCGCGATGTCGGACGACGCACCTCGGCGCGCGACGCTCTTCGCGGAGGTGCGCGCGGGAGGCCCGCTCACGCTCGGGTTCGTCTGGGTCGGGTCGCCCGACGACGCGGCGCCACTGGTCGCACGGCTCGACGGCCTCGGCGACGGCCTGGCCCGACGGGTCTCGCCGATCAGCTACCTCGACCTGCAGCGACAGTCCGACGTCGGCTCGGCGCACGGCTTCCGGCGCTACGCGAAGAGCCACTACGTCCGGGAGCTGCCCGACGCGGCGCTCGAGGCGTTCCTCGCCCACACCGAGGCGGACGTCGGGGCGGCGAGCCTCGTCGCCTACGGCGGCGCGATCGCCGACGTCGACCCGGGCGCGACGGCCTTCGCGCACCGCGACACGCGCTTCGAGTACGACGTCGGCGCCAAGTGGGAGGACCCAGCCGACGACGAGCGCCACGCGGCGACGTGCCGGCGGCTGGCCGCGACCATCGAGCCGTGGAGCGTCGGCGTGTACGTCAACGCGCTCGGGGCCGAGGGCGCCACGGGTGTGCACCGGGCGTACGGCGCCGCCACCTACGCGCGGCTCCAGGAGGTCAAGTCGGCCTGGGACCCCGACAACGCCTTCCGGCTCAACCAGAACATCCCGCCGGCTGACTGACGCGCTCGCGGAGGTCGCCCAGTGCGGTGAGCTCGGCCCCGACGCGGGTCGCCAGCTCGTCGGCCTCGGGAGCCACGTCGGGGTCGGTGATCACGGAGACCACGAGACGACCGGCCGCGGACAGCGCGGCGAAGGCGACCCCGACGTTGCCGGCCGTCGCGGCGATCGGCACCAGCTGGACGACGGGTGTCCCGGCGATGGAGAGAGAACCGGTCGGCCCGCGGACGTTCGAGACGAAGGTGTTGAGCAGTCGTTGCCGATCGGTCACCCAGCGGAACGCGCCCGCCCGGCCCGCGAGCCGGAAGGCCGGGACCATCAGGGTGCTCGAGGAGCCTCGCGCGGCCGCCTTGCGAGCCCGGGTCGTCCGCGCGACCGCAGCCACCCGCTCACCGGTCGTACCCGTGAGCGGCACGGGCACGATCATGGCCCCGACGCTGTTGCCCGGCTCGTCGATCCTCGCCGCGCCACGGCCCGACACCGGGGCGGACACGACGAGCCGGTCCGGGTGCTCGCCCCGCGCGGCGAGCACCTGCGCCATCGCGCCCGTCGCAGCCACCAGCAGCAGGTCGTTGAGCGAGCACTGGTTGCGTCGCGCGGACGCCAGGACCGGCGCGAGGGCGACGTCGACCGCGGCGACGCGGCGGCGCTGACCCGTCGGCGCGTTCAGCGAGCACCGCGGAGCGCCGGTGCCGAGCCACTGTCGTGGGCCGAGCTCCAACCCGCCCTGCCACAGCAGGCCGAGCTCGCGCGGCAGCCTCGCGACTCGTCGGAACGTCGCGACACCTCTCTCGAGGAACAGATCGAGCGGCCGCGGCTGCGGCGCCACCTCGACCGGGGCCGGGTCGATCGTGTCCGTTCCGTCGAGCAGCCGCTGCAGGACCCACAACCCGGCGACKCCGTCGGTCACCGCGTGGTGGGCGACGAGCACGAGCGCGACGGGCCGGCCATCAGGAACGCTGACCACGAGCGCGCGCCACAGCGGCCGGGCGCGTGACAGCTGCTCCGTMGTCGCCGCCACCGCCACCTCGAGCACGGCGGCGCGGTCGCCCGGGGCCGCGCACAGCACGTGCCGGACGTGGGCGTGCATGTCGACGCTGTCGTCGTCGAGCCAGTAGGGGCTGCCGAGGACACCCCGCGCCGTGACCAGCCGCTGTCGAAGGCGCGGCACCCGGCCGAGGCGGTCGACGAGAACCTGCGTGAGCTCGTCGGACGTCGCTCCCGCCCCCAGGAGCAGCACGATGCCCACGTTCAGCGGCACCGGGCCGACGTCGGACGCGAGCTCGGCAAGGTCTCCCGGACGGATCCGCTCCACCGGCCGAGGGCGCACCACCGTTCGCCCTGACATCGCCCCGACCGTCGAGGCGGCACGAGGTTCGACCATCTCCTGGCCTCCCGTCCTGCGCTCCTGTGGCCGAGACAATCACCACGCCCGTGGACCTTCCAGGGCACAAGGGCCCGAAGGTCCGGACCGGCAGCGCTTCTCCGGGCCTCCTCAGTCGGTGCAGGCATGGAGTCGCTCGACGCCGACCCCGGCCGACCGTGTGCCGTTCGCGAGCACCGCCGTCCGCCGGTCGGCGTGCGACCCCGTCGCCAGGACGAGCCCGACGGCCGCCACGGCCACGACCAGGGCGGCCGGGACCGGCAGGGCTTCGGTCCCCGCGCGGGCGACGACGGCGCTGCCGAGCGCGGCCCCCACGGCGATCCCGCCGTTGAAGACCACGGGGATCACGGTGCCGGCAGCGCTGCGGTGCTCGGGCCCGGCGACCCGCATGATGAGGGTCTGAGCCAGCGGCGGCAGCGTGCCCGTCGTGAGACCCCACAGGACCAGCACCACAAGGCCCGCGACGGCACGACCGTCGACGACCGCGAGGGCGAGCAGCGACACCGAGGCCAGGGCCGTCGCCGTGACGAGCGTCGCGGCGGTGTGCCTGTCCCCCACCCGCCCGACGAGCACGAGCCCGACGACCGACGACGCCCCGAACACGAGCAGCGCCCCGCTCACGCCTCCGGGGAGCCCGGCCGTCGCGTCGGCCACGAGCCGGGTGACGAACGTGAAGGCGGCGAAGTGCCCGACGAGCGCGAGGCCGACCAGCCCGGCCACGACGAGCACGGGACGTAGCTGCCCGGGTGCGCCGAGTCCCTCGTCGTCCGGCCCCGCCGTGCTCGTCGTGCCCGTCGTCACGACCGTCCGCACGAGCACCGCCGCCATCACACCGAGCAGCGCGAGCGCCGCGAACGCCACCCGCCAGTCCCACCCGCGGGCGACCAGGCTGGCGAGCGGCACGCCGACGACGGTGCCGAGGGTCGCCCCGCCGAGCACGACCGACACAGCAGTGCCGAGGTGCCGTGACGGTGCGATGTCGGCGGTGTGCGCGTTGACGGTCGCCCACAACAGTCCGCACACGGCGGCACCGAGCAGCCGCCCGGCCACGGCGGCCTCGTAGGTGGGGGCGACCGCCGTGACCGCGGACGCGCCGGCGAACACGACGAGCGCGCCGGTCACGACCGTGCGCCGGTCCCACCGGCGCGTGAGCCGGATCAGCGGGAATGTCGCCAGCACCACGGTCGCCGCCCACAGCGAGACGAGCAGGCCGGTCCGCGCCTGGGTGACGCCGAGGTCGGCGCTCATCTCCGGCAGGACCGCCGTGGGGAGCATCTCCCCCGTGACCATGACGAAGGTCACGCCGCCCAGGACGACCAGGCTCGGCCACGGCAGCCCGGTGCGGACGGTGGCCGGTGTGGTTCCTGTCAGCTCCATGCGTGCGACGCTAGACTTTGACATCAGTGTGAAGGTCAAGGGGATCGGAGGACCGCCGTGAAGATCGGTGAGCTGTCGCGTCGGACCGGTGTCTCCACCCGGCTGCTGCGGTACTACGAGGAGCAGGGACTCATCGCCCCGGCCCGCACCACCAACACCTACCGCACCTACGACGAGTCGGACGTGGCGCGCGTCGGGCAGGTGGTCGGTCTCGTGCGGGCCGGGGTGCCGACCCGGCTGGCCAAGGTGCTGCTCGACCTCGAGGAGACCCAGACCGAGGACCTCGCGGCGTCCTGCCCCCGCCAGGTCGCCGAGATGCTGGCCGAGGAGCTGAGCGGGCTCGACGAGCGGATCGCCTGTCTGACGAAGAGCCGCCGCACGCTGAGCGACTACCTGCGACGGACCGAGTACGCGGCGACGCTGCTGGAGGACGCTCGCGCGCGTGGCCGGGTCCCCCAGCCGGCCGGCGACCCCGTCTAGGTGCCGCACGAGGACTAGGTTGCGGACGTGACACCGGCCGCCGCGGGGAGGGCAGCTCCACCCGTGCCCGTGCTCGTCGCCGCGTGGGTGGCCGCCGGACTGGCGCCGTTCTGGGAGGACTGGGACCAGCCGCTGCCCGCGGCCCTGGATCTCCTGGTGGGCGTCGCATTCCTCGTCCTCGCCGGCGCGGCACGCCGACCTGCTCCCGGTGCGTCGTGGTTGAGCGTCGCCGTCGCGCTGACCTGGTGGTGCGGCACCGTCGCGCCCGCCGCCACGTTCTGGCACCGCACGGTGCTCGGTCAGCTCCTGCTGACGTTCCCGCTCGCCTGGGTGGCCTCTCGCCGCGTCCAGGTGGCGGTGGTGATCGGCTACGGCGCCGTGCTCGTACCCGTGGTGTGGGAGACGCCCGTCGTGGCGTTCGGGCTGGCCGCCGCGTTGCTCGCGGTGGTGGTGCTCGAGGTGCACGGCGCGACGGGCCGCAGTCGACAGCTCCGGACTTCGGCGCTCCGGGCGACCGTCCTGTTCTCGGGCGCGATCATGCTCGGAGCCGCGGCGCACGCCGCCCTCGGGCCGCCCGCAGCTCTCCCCCTGCTCGTCACGTACGACACGGCCCTCGTCACGGTCGCCGTCGTGCTGGCCCTGGGACTTCGACGGCGAGATGTCGCCGCGGTGTCCGACCTCATGGTCGAGCTCGGCGCCCGCCCGGACCGTGACCTGGCGAGCGGGCTGGGGCGGCTGCTCGGCGACCCCGGGCTCGTCGTCGGCTACTGGGACGCCGACGCCCGGGCCTACGCGCGTCCCGACGGGTCCGCCGTCGACGTCGCCGGATCGCGCAGGTCCGCGACCTACGTGGCGACGGGAGACCGGCCGTTCCTCGTGCTCCTGCATGCGCCGGGGGTGTTCGACGACCCGGGGCTGCTCGATGTGGTGACACAGGCGGCCACGCTCACGACGGAGAACGCACGGTTGCGCACCGACGCCGAACGATCCCTCGAGGACGTTGCTGCGTCGCGTCGCCGGCTGGTGCTGGCCGAGTCCGAGGAGCTGCACCGGTTGGGTGCACTGTTGGACGAGGCGGTGATCGTCCCGCTCGCCGACGTCGACACGGAGATCGCACTGCGCGCCGTGGGGCTCCCCGAACCCACCCGAGACGTGCTGAGCGACGTGCGCGCGCGGATCGGGCACGCGACGACCCGGCTCCGGCGCGCGTCCGGCGGGCTGCAGCCTGTCGAGCTGCAGGACGGGCTGGCCTCGGGGCTGCGCGCCATCGCGGAGCGGTCCACCCTGCCGGTCGAGCTCCGGGTCGCCGGCGTGGACGTCTCGCCGGCCGTCGGTCAGGCGCTGTACTACGTGTGCGCCGAGGCCGTGAACAACGCGATGCGCCACTCCGGCGCCACGTCGGTACGCATCGACGTCGAGCACCACGACGGGGACGTGCGGATGCTCGTCGCCGACGACGGTCGCGGCGGCGCCGTCGCGGTGCGCGGGCACGGGATCGCCGGCCTGGCCGACCGGGTCGAGGCGCTAGGCGGGACCCTGCGCATGGAGTCCCCGACCGACGGCGGCACGCGGGTCAGTGTCGAGGTCCCCCGCCTCACGGACTGACGGTCGGTTGCTTGAGCGGAGCCCCGTCGCCGGTCTGCGGGCCGCACGCCGCCGGGAGCTCGAACGGATGCGCGGGAGTCGATCGCTTCAGGCGGGCGAGCGCGGCGAGGTCGGCGGCGCCGTCCGGCAAGGTCGCGATGCGGTCGCGCACGGGGTCGGCGGCGGACGCGATGGCGGCCGCGTCGCGTGGATCGGCCAGGACGACGTGACTGCCGGTGCCGCACACGAGCTCCGCTCGCCGGGCCTGCGACGTGCGCCGCGTCGGAGCCGTGTCGCGCACCGTCGCGGCAGCGCGGCGAACCACGTCGCGCTGGGCTGCGGTCAGGCCGGCGAACCGTGCGGAACCGGCGACGATCGCGTCGAACTTGGCGGTCGGCGTGATGTTCGCGGTGTACGTGACATTCTCGGGAAGGACGACGGCCCACTCGAAGCCGGAGTCCGCGGCCGCGAACGGAGTGCCGTCGCTGTCGGTCGAGTAGCCGGCCGCGACGCCGGGCACGGCACCGAGAGACGTGTAGATCTGCTGCGCCACGTCGTCGTCCGCGGTGCGGATCCGCAGCCCGCGGAAGTCGTCAGGGGTGAGCAGCGGGTCGCCGTACGCCACGGGATGACGCAGACCCTCGACGACGAGCGCCAGCCCGACCAGACCGTGGTCGTCGAGGTCCGCGAGCATGTCCGCGGCGAGCGGGCTGGACGCGACGGCATCGGCGACCTCGTTCGAGTCGACCACGAACGGTGCGGACAGCGCTTCGAAACGGTGCTCACCCACCCCGCCCAGCGCTCGCGTGGGCACCCATCCCAGGTCGAGCGAGCCGTCGCGCACGCGCCGGGCCAGCTCCGCCTCGGACCCCGGGCCGTACGGCACGGCCTGCCACTGGATGTCGACCTGCACCGCCCCGTCGGACAGCCGCGCGACCTCCTCGGCGAAGGCGGTCACGTCCGGCGCGTAGGAGGGTGTGCGGTCCTCCGCGGTACCGATGGTGAGCGTGACGGGCAGCGCCCCCGCTCCGGCCTTCGTCTCCGGCTGCGGGTCGCACGCCGCCACGAGCGGCGCGACGACGACGACCAGGGCCAGGAGGAGTCGGAGCGGGTCGCCGCGCGTCATGGTCGGGCCATCGTCGCACCTCAGGGTGCCGCGACGTAGGTCCACGGATAGGCGGTCCAGATGACCTCGTCGAAGAGGTCGCCGGGTCCGGCCGACGTGAGCGTCATGGTGCCGGCGTCGTCCCGGGCCCAGGTGAACTCCTCGGTGAAGTTGTTCAGTCCGGTCCAGATGAAGGTGACCTTGTCGCCGTCGACGGCCAGCTTTCCGTGGTCGTCCGCGTCGGAGCCCCCGGTGCTCGACGTGTACTGGATGCGGAACGTCCCGTCGTCGAGCGTGATCGTGTACAGGCCGGCCGCGTCCGACGCACCGTCCTTGATGCCTGCCGACGTGAAGTCCTCGGTGTCCAGCGTCGTGCGGTAGACCCCGTCGACGGCCGCGGTGTCGGCCGTGCCCGCCGACGGCTCCGGAGCTGCCGCGCAGGGTGCGAGTGCGTCGGGGACGCCCAGGGAGTCCTTCCGCTCCTGGATCGCGGCGACGACGTCGGCATTGCCGGGCTCGCCGGCGATCTCCTCGGCGACAGGACGTGTCGCGGCCTCGAGCGCGGCGAGGTCGGCGTCGCTCGCCTCCACGATCCCGCCACCCTTGGCGCAGTACGCCGCGGCCGCATCGGCTTCCCTGGGCTGGTTCGCCTGCACCCAGGTCCGCGTCCCGTCGGCAGCGGCAGCCAGGAGGTCTCGATCCTTCCTGCTCAGCGCCTCGTACGTCGTGTTGTTCACCACCAGGACCTGGACCTTCGGGTAGAAGGTCACGTTGCCGGTCGCCGTGCCGTCGGATGCCAGCAGGAACGACGACTCGGAGCCGGCGTGCTCGGACTCGTCGGGTTCGTGGTCGTTCGTGGCCGCCCCGAGTGCCGCGAACATCTCCTGCGTCGTGTGGGACGTGGCGATCCGGATGGTCTTCCCGTCGTAGTCGGCGGGTCCGAGCAGGGGCGACGCGAAGCCGAACGGGTGGCGGAGTCCCTCCGGCACCAGGCCGATGCCGGTGACACCTGCGGCCGGCAGGCCGGACATCAGGGCCTCGGCCAGCTCGCTGCCCGCGATGTCGTCGACAAGCGGGTCGCTCGTGATCAGGAACGGGCTGTTCAGCGGGCGGAGGCTGGTCACGCCTTCGGTGTCCCACGCGCGGGCGGGGATGTACCCCATCTCCAGGTCACCCGAGACGACCTTCGCCGCGACCGCCTGGTCCCAGTCCGAGATGCCCTCACCGGCCGCGTGCCAGACCGGCTCGACGGTGATGCGCCCGTGCGACGCGTCGGCGACCTCGCGGGCGAACTCCCGGATGGCGTCCGCGGCGGGAACGTCGGGGCCGTCGTCCGTGCCGATGCGCAACGTCAGCGGATCGTCGGCACCCTGTGCGGCCGTGCATCCACCCGCGGCCAGGAGCATGGCCGTGCCGAGTGCTGCCGCAACCAGCGCGTGGCGACCGGTCCGCGGCGTTCCTGAGCTCAGCATCGTGCCCTCCGATCGGCGTCCGTGACCTCCCCTGAGGTCGGGTGCTCGACGGTAAGACTCCGAGCATGCTGCACGGCTCGGCGCTCGTGCGGGGATCTGCCGAGGCATTTCCCCGGGTTGGCACCCAGCGGGTCTCCGTGCTGGCCACGATTGACCGCGGATCGCGTCGCGCCAAGAATGCACACGTGCCTGACCCGCGCGCACGCGCGAAAGTGCTGGTCGCGAGCGCTGCCGGCCTCTGCGGCATCGCGGCCGCGCTGCTGATCTCCCGCTCGTCCGTGGACGGGCCCGACGCGGGCACGGTCGTCGTCGTGGCTCTCCTCGCGGCCGGCGCGGTCGCGGCCCGGACCAGGGAGCCGACGCGGCGGGCGGGTTGGCTCTGCGCGTGGGCGGCCGTCGCGGTCCTCGGTGCCGAAGCGATCGGGTGGCAGGGCGGACCGATGTGGGTCCGCGCGGCCGGCGTCCTGCTGGCGCCGCTGCTCGTGCCGGTCCTCGCGCACCTGGTGCTCCTGAACGGCCGAGGCTCGCTGCGCGGGCGGACGGCGGTCTGGGTCGTGGCCGCCGTCTACGGCCTGACGATCCTCCTGACGGGCGGGATCGCGCTGGTCAGGGATCCGTTGCGGGACCTGGCGTGCCAGGAGGACTGCGACGTGCGCGTCCTCGCCGTGTCTCCCCTTCCGGCCCTGGCGCAGGCCCTCGCCGAGGCTCGACTGGGCCTCACCTTGGTCGTGTCGGTCGGCGCGGCCGCCGTAGCCGTCCGGAGGGTGCGCCGGCTCCCGACGCAGTCGATCCCGGCGGCGGCGGCGCTCGCCCTCCTGGTCGAGGGTGTCGGCGCCGCGCGCCTGCTGGGCTGGACCCGGACCCCCTCACTCACGGCCGTCGAGGCCGCCCGCGAGGTCGCCCTGAGCCTGGTCGGGCTCGCCCTCGTCTGGACGGTGGCCGACCTCCGCCGGCGCCGGCTCGCCGTTGCCGGTCTGGGCGCGCTGCTCGGACCGACACCGCCGCCCGGGACCCTCGCCGCCGAGCTGCGCCGCCTCACCGGCGACCCGACGCTCGACGTCGCGTTCTGGCTGCCTCACGAGCACCGGTTCGTCGATGCCTGGGGGAAGGACGTCGGGCCGGTCGAGCCCGGGCGCAGCCGGGCCGTCCTGCGCCGCGGCGACGACCAGCTCGCCGTGGTGACCTTCGAGCGTGCCGGCGAGGACGAGCTGCGCCTCGGGGAGCTCCTCGGCTCGTCGGCGCGGCTCGCGATCGACAACGAGCGGCTGCAGGCCGAGAGGCTGGCGCAGCTCGACGCGCTCGTCGCCTCCCGGGAGCGGATCGTGGACGCGGCCGACACGCTCCGGCGTCGCATCGAGCGTGACCTGCACGACGGTGCCCAGGCCGACCTCGTCGCGGTGCTGTACACGGTGAGCGCGGCACGGGTGCGGGCCGCGCGGGCGGAGGACGAGGTGAGCGAGCGGTACCTGGAAGAGCTCGCAGGAACGGTCTCCGAGATCGCTGCTCGGCTGCGCGAGATGACGCACGGCGTGTACCCGGCCGTCCTGACCGACCTCGGGCTCGAACCGGCGCTGTGGGCGCTGGGCGACGTCGCTCCGGGTGCCCTCGTGCTGGACGTCGACATCCCGACGCGTGCGCCGTCGGCGGTGGAGCGGGTCGCGTACCTCGTCGCCACCGACGCCGTCCACCGGGCACCCGATGGCACACCCGTCGAGCTCTCGGCGGCGATGCGCGGAACCCTCCTGCACCTCACCGTCCACCCGTACACCGTGCCGCCGGGCGTCGCGCTGGCCGACCGCATCGGCGCGGTCCGCGGCACCGGCACGCACCACGGGACACGCCTGGAGGTGGACCTGCCGTGCGCGTAGCCGTCGTGGAGGACTCTCTGCTGACACGCGAGGGGTTGGTCCGCCTCCTGGCGGAGGTGGGCGTCGAAGTCGTCGCCAGCGCCTCCGATGCGACGCACGTCGAGACCCTGCTGCGCGACAGCGCCGCCGACGTCGTGGTGCTCGACATCCGGATGCCCCCGACGTTCACCGACGAGGGTCTCGTCGCGGCAGCCCGCATCCGCGAGGTGTTTCCGGAGGTCGGGGTCCTGGTGCTGTCCCAGTACATCGACGCGACGTACGCCCTCCGGCTCATCGACGAGCTGCCCGAGAGCTCCGGATACCTGCTCAAGGACCGGTTGGCCGACGTGGCGGTGCTGGTCGACGCCCTGCGCCGCGTCACGGAGGGCGAGACCGTCGTCGACCCGACGATCGTCGCGCGCCTCGTGGGCCGCCGCCGCCGCGACGACCCGCTCGCCACCCTGACGGCGCGCGAACGGGAGGTCCTGTCCCTGGTGGCCGAGGGACTCACCAACGACGCCATCGCCCGGCGGCTGACGATCTCGGACCGGACGGTCGAGACCCACGTGACCAGCGTGCTCCTCAAGCTCGGCCTCGACCTCGACAGCTCGACCCACCGTCGCGTCGGGGCCGTCCTCACCTACCTGCGGTACGCCACCTGAGTCGGCGAGCTGCTCGGGACCGGTGGCCCGCAGAACGCAGCGCGTCTCGCGATCACAGGTCGGGCAGTGCCCCCCGGCTCAGGTTCGTGACGGTCGCCGTCATCGCGCTCGCGCGGTCGGACGCGAGGAACGCGACGGTGTCCCCGAGGGCGGTGAGCGAGAGCTCACCGCTCAGCAGCGCACCGGGGACTCCGGGTCCGCCCGTCGCCATGACGTCCTCGAGCGTCGAGCCGCGCGTCTCGGCCGTTCGCGACCACATCGCGCCCGCGTACGACCCAGCGGCCACGGAGCCCGGGATGGCATCGGCGCGGACGCAGACCACCCGCACGCCGTACGGTCCGGTCTCACCGGCCAGCTGCCGGGCGAACGCCTCGACGGCGGCGCACGCGGGACCGAACCCGTCGGAGGGCAGTGTGACCCGGGCCGCCGTGGTCGAGAGCAGGACGATGACGCCGTGCCCGACGGCGGTCATGTGGATCGCTGCCGTCGCGCCGGCCACGTAGGCGTTCGTCGCGATCGCCGTGATCGGAGCCAGGTAGTCCGCCAGCCCGACCTCGCGGAGCGGGACGCCCTGCACGTGGTCCCCGCCCGTCGCGTCGACCACGATGTGGAAGTCGCCGGCCTCGTCGACCACGCCGTGCAGGAAGACGTCGACGGCGTCCCAGTCGGCCAGGTCGACGGCCGCGGCGGACGCCCGGCCGCCGGACGCGACGATCTCGTCGGCGACCGTCTGCGCCGCCGTCGACGAGCGGCCCGTCAGGTAGACCCGTGCACCCTCGCGCGCGAGCGCCCTCGCCACCGCACCGCCCACAGCGCCGCCTCCGCCGTACACCACCGCCACCCGCTCCTTGAGCTCCATGACCTGATGACGCGCGACACTCGCTCGATCGACAAGGCTGGAGGGCTCTCTGTCAGTCCACCTCGACGAACGTCGCCAAGGACTGCGCCGGGTCGACGAAGTAGGTCGAGAGCATCATCCCGGTGCCCGGTCCGAGGTCCCGGGCGTTGTGCGGCGTCCCGGGCGGGATCAAGAACGGGTCGCCGGCCTGCAGCATCAGGGTGGGTCTGCTCTCGATCCGCATCTCGACCGTTCCGGCGAGGATGTAGCCGACCTCCTCCCCCGGGTGCGTGTGCCAGCCCGACTCGACACCGACCGGGATCTCGGTCAGGACCTGCACGATGTCTCGGCCGGCCACCGAGGACGCCTGGTGCTGCAGCTCGGTGCGCTTCAGCTTCGTCGCCAGCTCGTCGATCGGTCCTGAGCTGTTCACGACCCTGAGCCGATCTTCTCGAGCGCACCGAGGATGACGTTCGTCACCGCTTCGGGCTGGGACACCATGATCAGGTGAGAGCCCTCGAGCTCGAGGAGCTCGGCGTTCGCCCGGCGCGCCATCGACAGCAGGACGTCCGAGCCCGCCGCCTTGTCCCCGGTGGCGACGACGGACCACGTGGGCAGGTGCTTCCACGCGGGCGCACCGGACCTCTCGTCGAATGCGGAGGCGGCGATCGGCCGCTGCGACGCCGCGAACGCGTGCGCCTGCGCCTCGGGCAGGTCGCCGGCGAACACGGCAGGGAACTGCTCCGGGTCGACATACAGCTCGACCGCCGTCTCGTCGCCGGCGCMCGTCGGGAACCGAGCCTGCACCAGAGCGGGTCCCAGAGCACTGTCGCGGGAGGTCCCCTCGACCTCGCTCAGCGCCTCGTCCTCTTCAGGGGCGAACCCCGAGACCAGCACCAGTCCCTTGACGTTCRCAGCCTGCGATGCGGCGTTGCTGATCACCGCGCCGCCGTAGGAATGGCCGACCGCGAGCACGGGACCCGGGATCTGCGCGAGCACGCTGGCGATGTAGGCCGAATCCGAGTGCAGACCTCGAAGAGGCACGGCGGGCGCGCGAACGGGGACGCCGGCGGCCAGGAGTCGTTCGATCACAGGGACCCAGCTTCCGGCGTCGGCGAAAGCGCCGTGGACGAGGACGACCGTCGGGGACTCAGCTGTTGCCATCAGGAGCTTCCTTCACCACCGGAGAGGTTCGTCCCCCGCCTGACGCGTCGGCACCGGTGCAGCACCGGCGGCCGGCCCGTTGGGCGCGCCGGCCGGGCACGGTCGCCGGCCTCGGCCAGGGGATCAGGGATGCTCCGGCTCAGAACCGGAGCGCAAGCCCGACCGTCAGGGTTCGGGCCCGACCAAAGCACCGCACGAGCGTATCGGCGGCCCTTCTCGACGAACAAGGCACCGGTGCACCAATGTGCTGCGAGCTCGACGTCTGGGMCCCTCTGCATGGACGGGTACGGGTCGGACCGCTGCCGTACAGGCTTCCGATTGTGCGGACCCCGCCGACCGCGTTTTCGCCGCTCTCTGAAGCACGCCTCAAGCCACCTCGCGACGCACCCCCGCACGCCAGAGGACTCTCACAGTCACAACACAGCGGACACACCTCTACCGCCGCCGACGCGCGGACGGCCCACGGCCACCCGCTATCGTCCGACGTGTGAGCGGGACGCTCGGCTTGTGCTACGCCCACCCCGACGACGAGACGTACGGCGCGTTCGGGTCGGTCGCGCTGCACTCGGCGGACCCGGGGTTCCGACTCGTCGTGCTGCACGCCACGGACGGTGACGCGGGCGAGGTCGCGCCGGGAGTCGAGGTCGGACCGGGGGGTCTCGGGGCGCTGCGGCGGATCGAGGACACCAACGCGTGGCAGGCGCTCGGGCACCTGCCGGCGCGGCACGACTGGCTCGGCATCCCGGACGGCGCAGTCGACGCGGTGCCGAGGGACGAGCTGGTGGGCCTCGTCGCGACGTTCCTCGACGCGGAGCGACCCGATGTCGTCCTCACCTTCGGGCCTGACGGCATCACCGGGCATCCCGACCACATCGCGATCGGCGCGGCCACCGACGAGGCGTTCCGCCGGGTGCGACAGGACGGCGGGGCGGGTCTGAAGAGGCTGCTGCACGGCGCCATCCGCCAGTCGTGGTTCGACCGCCACCAGGCTTGGCGCGCCGCGCACGGCTACCCGATGTGGGACCCTGAGCGGCTCTACCACCTGCGCGGCGTGCCGGACGAGTCGATCGGCATCGACGTCCGCACGACCGCCGTGGCGCGAGCGCTGTTCGCCGGGCTGCGCGAGCACCGCAGCCAGGCGCACGTGCTCATGCCCGCCGGCGTCGACGACGACGACTTCCTGCGCACGGGCACCTACGAAACCCACGTGATCGCGTGGCCACCGCGCGCACCGGGCGCACCGTGCCTCGCCGACGTCTTCGAGGGCCTGAGTGCGCACTGACGTACTCCCTGCGCCCAGGTAGTCGAGTGAACAAGCGAGCGGACCGTTCCTCGTACCGTCGGGCCGCAAACGCTCCCGGCCCGTCCTGGCTCATGTTCGCGATGCAGAGGGTGGCTACGAGTCGGCGAGCGTGAGCTGCTCGCGGTGAAAGTCGTAGTGCTGGGTCCCGTAGCGGTAGACGTCCTCGAGGGTCATCGTGGCGCGGAAGAACGGGTCCCAGTCGACGGGGAAGTGCATCCGATGGCCGAGCTCGTCCTCGGTCGCGGCGTCGAGGCTGCGGTGGAGCGCGTCCATGGTGCGGTCAAGCTGCCGGGTGAGTCGCCGTCCCCGGAAGACCACCGCTCCCCCGCAGGAGCCGAGGTAGTTGACGACGTGGAACGGGCGGGTCGCGGAGTTCAACAGCCGGGCGAAGCCTTGGCCGTACGTGTCGGGGAGCCGCCCGAACGCGCGTACCAGCCACAGGAGTCGGCGCACGATCATGTATCCGAACACCATGTGGAACAGCATCTGCTGGTTGGTCCACCGGGTGCCGTCGGTGCCGCGGCGCAGGTCCGCGGCAGACGCGTGCGCCACGAGACCGTGGAGATCTGCGCGCACCCGCTCCAGGTCGCGATGGATCGATCGTCGGTCCCGCAGACCGCCCTGGCTCATCCGATCAGTGTCACGCTCGCGCGGGTCTCGTGCGTCGCACAGAGCATGCTCGGCCGGACGGGCACCTGCGTGAAGCTCGCCGACTTCCCGAGCCCGTGACAGCACCGTGTTCGCTGACAACGCGCGATGCGATACTCGCGCTCATGGTGCGCGCGCGGTGGGTGCTGCCCCTGTCGGCGGGCGCGGTCGCTGCTGCTGGGTGGGTCGCGACTGCCGCGACCCTCGCGTTGTGGTCGTCGAGTCCGACGCTGTCGCCGATCGGCCCGAATCCGGCTCTGCTCGTCACGACTGTCCTGGTCTCCACGATGGGAATCGTCATCGGTGCCTCAGAGTCGCTGCGGACGCCGAACTGGCAGTTCGCGATGCTCCTCGCATCGGCCTGCGCGGTGTGGCCGATCAGCTTGTGGGGGGCCGCGGCGTTTCACAACCCGGCGACCACCATTGCGTGGTTCCTCCTCGGCGGTCTCGCGGCGCCACTCGTGGCTCTGGGCGCCCTGATCACCGTGAGCGCCGGTCGGCGGGGAATCGTCGCTGTGGGCTTGCCGTACCTCGCAGCCGTGCTGGTCACCGGTCTGCTGCCTGCGTTCGCCCTCGACCTCAACTCCCACGGCTGCTCGTTGTGCGCTGACAATCCTCTGGCGATCGTCGATTCCCCGGACGTCGCGGACCTGTTGTTCCAGGTCAGCGCCGCCGTCGCCGTCCTGGGATCCATCATTGCCGTCGCGGTGATCGTCGTCGCGTTCTCGCGCGCGTCGCCGATCGCCCGACGGAGCCGCGCGCTGACCGTTGCCTCTGCCTGCGGATTCCTGCTCGTCGTCGCAGCCCTGGACGCGCGCACCCTCTTTCGGGCAACAGCGGCCTACGACGCGTTCGACGCCGCCGCGGCCGCTATTCAGATGGCTTGCCTGTTCGGTATCAGTGCCGGTGTCGTCGTCGGCCGCGTTCGAGCCAGACGGGGAAGGTCGGCGGCAGCGGCGCTCGTCGTCGAGCTTGCCGAGTCGACGGTCTCGCGGGATTCCAACGCCCTGGTGGGCGCCGCTCTGAACGACGACTCGGTGCAGATCGCGTTCTCGACCGACATGGGCTGGTTGTCGATGGATGGCGTGGTTCTCGCCGCGGACGCCACAGCGGGGTGGACATCGATCATTCGCGACAGCACCGTCTCGGCGGCGATTCGACATCGCGATCTTGGTCCGGAAGGGCTGAGACGGATCGAGCAGGTCATGACAGGTTGCTGGATCGCGATCGAGAACGATCGAACCCGCGCCCAGCTTCAGCACAGGGAGAGCCAGTTGCGAGACGCCCGCACCCGGATCGTCGGGGCCTCCGACGTGGAGCGCCATCAGCTCGGCCGAGACCTCCACGACGGCGCTCAACAACGACTCGTCGGCATCGCGATCGCCCTGCAGATGATGGCCGCCCGGCTGGCGGCGGAAGGCCGGGAMTCGCCGCCGCTGCGTAGTGCAGCGAACGCGGTGAGCGACGCCATCGCCGAGCTTCGCGACATCGTGCACATCTCCCACCCGGCAATGCTCAGCGAGTTCGGCTTCAGCGCAGCCGTACGAGCGTTGGCTGAGGGATCGCGCCACCTGCTTCTCGTCGACGGAGCACCGCTTCGCCGGCTCCCTGCAGCGATCGAAGCAGCCGCCTTTGCGGTCGTCGCAACGGCCGCGAGCTCGGGAAATGCCGTGGTGCGCGCCTACGACGACGCCCACATGCTGATTGTCGAGGTCGATGCGACCGTGGCCCCCGCCGACCTCACCGATGTCGAGGATCGGGTGGGAAGCGTCGATGGCACCGTGCGAGTCGTCTCGCTGCCGGACGGCTCGGCCCAGGTCAGAGCGGAGCTGCCATGCCCGGCATGACCGGCTCGGCAG